>SFQZ01000186.1 GCA_004562915.1 bacterium | reverse complement strand
TCTGTATTCCGCTTCACATTCTTTAGAGAAAAGCGGGTGTTTATAAAACGGATTAATTCTCGGGTGAGGAGACTGTTCGATATACTTATAACCCCAGTCCGCCACCTGATGCACCATCCGGTTAATATCCATCTGTTTTGCCAGTACATCCACATCAAATGCTATCTTCATATTTCAAACCCCCTTTTGTTTTAAATATAACTCTGAAAATTATGCAAAATATTTCTGAACGAAATCTCTTGTTACTTTTGCTGCTTTCTTAACATTCTCATCATGAGTCATTTCATAATATTCCGGACGGAATTCTTCAATCGTGCATACACCATCAAATCCTATTTCTTTCAAAGCTGCGGCAATACCTTCATGATCAACTACTCCTTCACCCGGCCACAGTCTCTTGTCATCTCCGCAGGAACCAAGCGGCAGATCTTCACAATCATTTAAGTGGTAAGCAAAGATTTTCTTTCCGTCAGCATTTCTCAAATCCTCGAGTTTGGAACACATTTCATGGAAATGGAAGGTATCCACGGTAATACCTACATTTTCTCTGTCAACAGCTTTTACCACATCATAGGCTGTTCCAAACTGATTGATAGAGCAATTCGGTGCACCGCAGAATTCCAGGGAAATCTTAATGTCTTTTCCAACCTTATCAGAAAGATATCTCAGTCTTTCAACAGCCTCGTCTTTAATTTCTGAAACACTCTTGTCTTTTACATCAAACTGAGGAACAGTAATCAGCATTTTCATATCAATCGCTTTACATACTTCCATGATAAACTCTGTCTCTTCATCAATTTCTTTCACACCCGCTTCATCTCTCTGATTGAAGAAGATCAGAGTATTATAAGCCCATGGTTTCAGATGGTGATTCTGAAACCAGTCAGCAAGTTCCTGTAATGTATGTTCCCTTAAATAATCCTTAATACAGTCAAAACGGATCTCAATGTAATCAAAACCATATTTTTCACACGCTTCCAGATCTGCAATCAATGACTGCCCTTTACACTCCAACGCTGTAGCTTCATTAAATCCCAACTTCATATCCATAATCCTCCCTGCGATTTATTATTTATAAAATGCTGGTTTTTCTACTGTGACAACCTTTTCAATGTTACCTGTCTCCTGTGCTTTTACAAGAGCATCTGCGGTCACTGCTGCAAGATATCCATCCCATGTAGTAGGTCCTTCAATCATGCCTTTTTCTGCACAGTCAACCCAGTTCTGAATCTCAGCATCATATGCATCTTTAAACAATACAAAACAATCTGTTGTAATCTCTGAAGAACACTGTGCATTCTTTCTGATCGAAGGTGCCATTGGAGTTCCCATTTTAAGTGCTCCGTCCTCGCATACAACTTCACAGTTGATATCATATCCAAACTTGCAGTTTACGAAGCATTCTACATCAATGCAGATGCCGCTCTTCGTACGAAGAAGCATAATCTGAGGATCTTTTAATTCTGAATGGGAATATTTTGTAACCTTTGGCATAATAACCTGAACACTGTCATAATCATCATTTACCAACCAGTGGCAGAGATCAATCTCGTGGATAACTGTGTCATGTACTGCCATCGGTGTATTGTAATTGGTTCCGACCTGAGGATTTCTGTGTGTACAGTGCATCATCAACGGCTCACCATATTCACCTGTGGCAATCGCATCCTTAATCTGATTATACCCTTTATGGTAACGGCGCATAAAACCAAGCTGAATCAGATGTTTTCCTGATGCTTCCTCTGCCTCCATAACTTTCTTACAGTCATCCGCTGTAGTACAGAGAGGTTTCTCACAAAATACTCTTTTTCCTGCTTTGATTGCTTCCAGAAGATCATCACAATGTGCAAATCCCGGAGATACGATCAACACTGCATCTACATCCGGATCGTTGATCAGAGCTTTTCCATCTGTATAAACCTTAGCTCCGCCGGCGATTTCCGCTGCCTTTCTGGCACCTTCTTCAAATACATCTGAAACAGCTACAACCTTTGCCCCCTGTGTTCTCTCTTTGATTCTTTTGATGTGATCTCTTCCCATTCCGCCGCATCCAATAACTCCGACTTTTAACATTTTGCATTACCTCCATACGTTTTTTTCTTACTCTTTCACCGCTTTATTATCTTCTGCGTTCACGTGAACGCTTACGAGATGTTTTTATTTTATCACTGTGTTCACGTGAACGCAACTTGGAAAAATCACCAATTTTATTATTTGTTTTTTGAACATATTTTTCTCATATTGTATATTTTGTTTTAATCTCAATATCCGTATACTGGTATTCTTTCTCCGGAACTTCCCCATTCACCAGAAACCGGAACAAAATCATAACCGGCTGATATCCCTGGATATGAGCATTCTGTCCCAGCAGGAAATGAATCCCCCCATCTTTCAGATACTCAATCTTTTTTCCTCCGAAATCATGTGCGATTACTTTTATCTTCCCGTACTTTCCATGCTTTTTCAGTGCGCTGCATAATCCTTCTTCCCCATTGGCCGTCATATAAATTCCACCCAGCTGAGGATATTTTTCCAGCAGTTCTTCCACTGCATCACAGGTTTTTTCTATATCATCATCTGTATACTTTACTTCTGTTGCCTGAATATTCGGCCAGTTTTCATTAATCTCCGATTGAAATCCCTGCACACGCTCATTCAATGCCGTGTGTGTCTCATTTCCGGTCAGTACTGCTGCCGTCTGTCCCGGTCTGAGCATTTCCCCCATAAGTCCCGCTGCGGCTTTTCCACTTTTTATCGCATCCTGTCCCACAAAACAAATCCTGCCACTTCCCGGTGCATCTGCATTGAAGGTCACAACCGGAATCTCAAATTCCCGGACGAACTGACTGATTTTTTTCTTAATCTCCGGAGTATCCATAGCTATCATAGCCAGACCGCTGCATCCTTTTTCCCTGAACTCATCCATAGCACATAATACTTCTTTTTCGCATACACCCGCAAAAGATTTCATATATACCCGCCCACCAAGACTCTGCACTTCCTCTTTTGCACTTTCCACACCTTTCAGTAAATCCTGAATAAATGGAGTCTCGTCTGACTGAATAATCACACCGATTTTTACCGCACGTTTTGCCATCGCCAATGCCCGGCCAGCCAGATTCGGCTGATATCCCATCTCATCTGCTATTTTCCGAATACGGTCAGCAACCTCCGGACGGATTCGTCCGCGGTTATTCAATGCGCGGTCCACGGTTCCCCTGGATACTCCTGCTACCTCTGCTATTTTCTGCAATGTAACTGCCATGGCTTTCCTCTTCCTTTACACTTCTGTATTGCTTTATACTTTTCTATACCCATCAGAATTCTTTCCTGAATCCATCACACTATTATCAGAATATAAAATCATCCATCTTCTGTCAAGAGATTGAAAACCTACTCTGGGTATATGGAAAGCATATAAGGCGGATATCAAAGCAAAAAAATCCCCCTCCAGATGCCACAAAACCTAAAATCATGGATCTGGAAAGAGATTTTTCTACTTACAACAATTCCCTCTCAATTCTCTCCCTTGCTTCCGGTGCCTGTTTGTTCATTTTCTCCGGGAACCCAAACATGGATACGCAGGCGATATTATCTCCGCCGACCTTTGGTGCATTGGGTTTCAGCTGTTTGTTGGCAAAATCCATCTCCCGCAGTGTCTCAAAAATGCCATCAAAGTCCACATCGCCTTCACCCATTGCCAGATGCTGGTGGATAGTCACATCGGATTTCCCTCTCGCATTCAGCCACGGTGGATTTGCGATATAACGGCAGTCCAGCGTCTGGTTAAAGGTGTCTGCAAATAATACATGAGTCAGTTCATCCCCTGCATACTTCAGCATAGAACGGACATCACCTTTTCCTTCATCATAGAAAAATCCGTGGGGTGAGGAGTACACATAACCCAGGTTTGGGGAACGGAAAGATTTCACCATATCGCAGGTCTCATTGTTCAGTTCACAGAAATCATACGGGTGGGACTGGATTTCCACACGCAGTCCTTCTTTTTCAATGATCGGAAGCAGTTCTTCCATGGAACGGAACCACATGCCGTTACAGATTTCTGCCTGGTTCGGGTCACCGGACAACTCTGTGTTGATCACCGGGACTCCCATGTTGACAGCGATCTGTATCATTTTCTTCCAGTTTTCCACTGCCATCTTTCTCTGTTCTTCCGTGGGACCGGACCAGCGGTACACTACGATAAAGGAAGAGATCTCTACTCCTGTCTCCCGCAGTGCCTTTCTGTATTCCGCTTCACATTCTTTAGAGAAAAGCGGGTGTTTATAAAACGGATTAATT
>SFQZ01000043.1 GCA_004562915.1 bacterium | reverse complement strand
GGCCTATTGAATCTGATTCATCATTCCGCCACCCCGGATTACCATTGACATCGGTTTTCCATACCTTATTTGCCTGGCCTGCACCACTGGCAACGTATCCTTCGCTGGAAGAGGAATTTGCCTTCCACGTATTCTGCGTTTTATATCCGCTGTCGTTTTGAAGTTGTGAGGTTTTGGTAGGTATGCTTCTCTTCAGCTCGTTCAATGCAGAAACTAAATCCGTTTTTTCTACTGTATTTAAGTCTGGCAAGTCACCAACTCGGTCAGCAACCTCATTAATCAGATTTAACAGGTTTCCAGACGTATTTTCATCCAGAACATTTTTAATCTGTTCAAACCACTGCTTAAATTCTACCTGATTCACATTCCTAAACTGGTATAAGTCATCCTGCACCTGCTGATATAACGTGGTCGTATCAAACCGACTAATAGAGGATATAATTCCGCAACGGGCAGTTTCGTATCTGGTATCTGTAATATTGGCATTAGTGACCTCTGTAGAGTTGGCTTTTCTTCTGATATCAGCAAGCCCTATTTCCCAGATAGACTCCGTCTGCGTTAATGCCGGACGCACCGGGGATGCCGCCGCCATACCGCTGATAATATAAAACTCACATTCCCTGACTTCTTCATTATTATCTAATCGCAAAACAACCGTATCGATTCTATCGTTTGTATTATCTGCCGCTGGTAAATTCAGCACCTTATCCTCTTCCTGCAACTTCTGGCATCCGTCACAGAGTGCAAATCCAGCTTTAATAATTATCCTCTCACCGGCAGCCACTACCTGTAAATTGGTAGAGGGATTGGGTAATACACCATCAGAAAAGAGACTTTTCGTTAATTTGCGTAATGGTGCCGATGTGACTGCCCGGTCATAAACCGGTATACCGCTTTTATCATAAGTTACTCGAGAATCCAATGGATATCCTATCATTCGTCTTTCTACCTCCTGTTTCTTAATATGGGAGTCCCAAACTCAAGAGTAAGACTCCATGTGCCTTTTTTAATCACCTCATAGCAGCCAATCAGAACTGCATCTGCAGATATATCTACTTCTGGAATTTCTATTGAGCATATATCTCCAAGGTCGAAGTCAATCCTGTATTCGTATGATCCTTCCATAGCATCAAATTCCACGTTGACCGTTTTTACATAATTCGACAACTCCGCTCTTCCCTCTGTATCCAGGGCATGGAAAAATACATTGTCATTCGTATAATCTTTTTGATTAAGCACAGACTTCAAATAGATAAAACTCCCCTGTTCATCGTATGCCAGTGCCTCACTGTCCAGTACTGCCCTTGAGAACACGCTTTCATCGCTCTCATTATCCACGATACATCCGCTTTTATAATTGGTGGAATCTATCAATACGTTTGGTTTTTTAATATTTCCGTATCGGGTTGAAAAAATAACCGGGTTATTCTTTGCCTGTTCCTGTGTCCGGTCGTAGCCACTCCATACACTGAATACTTTTCTGCTGCTTTCAAAATCATAGGACACACGGTAAGACATTTTAGAAGCCTGTAAAATATGGTAAATTTTATTCCCGAGATTCTCCCCACATCTCTCATGGTTCGCATTTTTCCCTCTTGACTGATTTACTCCTGCTTCTATATCTAAAATACATTGACTTCCATTTTCCAAAACCACATTCTTAAACGCATTAAAAAAATGAAAAGCCACGTCCTCCGCCTTGCCGGTGGCAGTTACCCAGGATGGTGCATTCACAATATTGGTATTGCCTCTTCGGTATACAATCCTGCGGTTCAACTCATTTTCCAAAAAATAACCACTCAAATAGATTGCCCTATATGTTCCCTGATCTACATAGTTGACCTGAGTTATCTTTCCCATTTCCGGCCGGTCTTTAGTGTAAATATACTGATAACTGGAATTATACTGTTCCAGTGGTATTTCCAGAGAAAATGTACCCGGTTCAAAATATTTACGGTTCCATTGCAGATTGGTATATCTTAACAGGGATACAATCTCATAATTTTCATCCAAAGCAATTACATTAAACCCTACTCCCATAAACACCTCCTACATCACCGTATACAGCTTGTTATAATAAATAGATACCTGTAAAAGATTGGAACCATCGTCAGCATCATACTGTATGGCAGTATCCCCTATTCCCAGGTACATAGCATCAAAGCCAGATTTCCTGTCACATTTTCCCATGCAGTTGATTCCGTTTTTCTTTACTGTTGGCGGGTCTTTGGTGAAATCCATCTCAATGACATCACCTTTTTGCATGACATCCAATACCTTTACATAATCTTCCCCAATAATCAGGGAAGGATTAGTTACCACACCTTTAGCCACAAAGATAGCCCGGCAATAGGTTTCCACGTCACCATCATTCTCCAGAATCACCTGCTTGGCAAAATTATAAATTCCTCCGGTAACCCCATAAACATGGCCGGGAGCCACGTTACATAAATAGGGAAAGCCTATCATGGGTGTGACTGCAGCAATGTCACGTCCAAAATCCTCATAAGATTTTAGATATGGATTAGGAAACAGGAACGTAATGCTTAAATCCAGTCCCCTATGCACATTTCCAGTGGGGAGATTGTACTTGTATATTTTCCCCTCTCCCCAGCGGGTAAGGCCCATATATGTCACATATACTTTATAAAGCATTTTGGCATTAAAGAAGGAGTTGGCTTCTCTGCGAAGTACATCGTTTAAATGACGGTTAATTGACTTCGCAGTAATGGTTCGGTCTTTTGCTGCTATGCGGTCAGAGGTAATGATTCCACCGTCGCTGATAGCTTTATCTACTGTACTGATGTCATTTTCAAAGTTTCCAAAACCTTCCAGCTCCAAAACCTTCCAGTCAGAGCCATCTATCTTAAATTCTCTGTTGTCTTCCCTGACGATACGCACTCTTACTTTTTTATCCAACTGGTACACCTCTCATTAACCCATATCTGCTTTCTACACGCACTGCCCTTGCCAATTCATCAGCAGTGGATATTTCCCTGTTGACAATAATCGTCTGGCTGAAGCCTCCGCTTCCTCCCGTTTTCCCATTTCCTCCGCTGGGTAGATTGGATTGCATAGCTGCGAAGCTGGCCTTAACATTTCTGGTCATGGTTGTCGGATTCATTAAATCTTCTATGCCTTCATCAAATCCGGCTACACACATTTCACCTATCCATTTGAACTCGCGAGACGGCGAATTGATATCTAATTCTTCCTCGGCTGCCCCCAATAGGCTCCCGGCAACTTCTCTTACTTTTCCCACAAGCCAATCCCAACCTGCGGAAATGCCGTTCCATATGCCACTAATGATATTGCTACCAATTTCAACCATCTTATCCGGCAAGTCAGACAAAGCACCTGTAATTCGGTCAAAAAATTCTTCTCCCGCTTCTTTTGCCTTATTTCCAAAATCCGTAACAAAGGTAGTTACCTTCTTAATAATGTCATCGATAAACTCCTTGATTTTCCCCGGAAGTTTCTGTACAAAATTCACCACTCCCGAAACAAAGTCACTCCCTGCCTTTTGGGCTTTGGAGAGCATATCTCCAGCCCAGCTAGTGACATTGGCTATAATGTTTTTTAGAAAATTCCATATTCTCCCGGGTAATTGTGACACAAAATTAATCACCCCTGTGATGAATTCACTTCCTGCTTTCTGGGCATTCATGAGCATGTCACTGCCCCAAACGATTACATTGGCAATAATCTCTAACAGGAAATCCAATATTTTCCCCGGCAATTCGGAGATAAAGGTAATAATGGCAGATATGAATTGTGGGACATTTACCGTGAAAAACTGTACAATGGTATTCCAGAATTCCATCAGTGTTTCCTGTATTCCTGTAACAAATCCCGCGATAAATTCAACAAAGGAATTCCACCCCTCTTTTACGGATTCCCATATCCCTGTCAATAGTTCAACAAAGCTGTTAAAGGCTTCCGGCAAGGTCACTGTAAAAAATTCCACAATGGCCGTTATGGCATCGGAAAATGCTGTCTTAATGGACTCCCATACTTCGATCCAAAACTGTCTAAATTCTTCATTAGTGTTCCAGAGATAAATAAAAGCAGCTACCAAGGCAGCAATAGCGGCAACAATAAGCACAATAGGATTGGCAGCCATTACAGCATTGAGAATCCCTTGTGCTTTTGCTAGTCCTGCTGATGCCAACTGTGCAAGGGTCATTTTCCCTGTTAGTAATGCGACGATAGTTTCCCCTACAGTAATCGTTCCATTAAGTGCTGCTTGTGCCAGCGAAGCACCATTCGCCTGCATGGCAAACAAAGATATTGCGATTCTAGCCTGCTGGAATCCCTGAACAGCAGACTGGATAGCCATTCCAGCCTTTAATCCTGCAAATACGATAATTGCACTTTCGACAATCGGCACTAACTTATCGAAATTATCTATCAACATTTGTATAGCATCTGTTATCGGACTAATCGCCGGACATAGTTCTTCCAGTTCATCCAGAATGGTATCTACCAGTTCATGTACTGCATCTGCCAATTCAGGGGCATTTTCCACAAGAGCAGTACCCAATTTAGTTAGTATTGTTACTGCGGCATCTACCATATCCGGCAGATTATCAGACAATAGATTAATTAATCCTACCAGCAGTTTCGTTGCTCCATCCACCATAGAAGGAAGATTCTCAATCAAGGCATTGGTTAGAAAAGTTAAGATATCCACTGCAATCCCACCAATGGATTCACCACTTTCCATAATGCCACTTGCCAAGCTGGAAAGTATTTCTGCTCCCGATTCCATGATCTGTGGAAGATTCTGGTGGATTCCCTCCACTAATGCGGTAATCATACCTATTCCCGACTGAATCAAGTCAGGAAGCACATCGTTAATAATTGCTGGCACTCTCGCCATTATCACCGGGAGAAGTGCTTCTATCAGTTTCCCCATTCCATTAAGTGTTGCTTCGATTCTGGGGAGAAGGTTTTCAGCAGCAACGGCAGCACTTTCTACAAGGTTATTAACCGCTGTATCAAAGTCCATGCTATCGGTTGTCATGGCAACCAGCATATTCGACCATGCCGCTTTAGTCATATTCAAACTGCCAGATATTGTAGTACTGGCCTCTTTTGCCGTAGTGCCGGTAATGCCAAGTTCTTCCTGAATCACATGAATAGCAGAGAACACATCATTCAGATTGCTAATATCGTATTTAATGCCGGAAAGTTTCTCCGCATCCTCAAGAAGCCGCTGCATTTCCTCCTTAGTACCACCATACCCTAACTTAAGGTTGTCCAGCATGGTATAGTTCTGCTTGGCAAAACCCTGATAGGCATTCTGTATCATTGTCATGTCTGTACCCATCTTATTGGCATTATCAGACATATCAATAACAGCTTGGTTTGCTGCTTCTGCTGCTTCTAATTCATCTTTGCAGCTTTGCTTTAACGATGCCGCAAAACTGGTGACTGTTTCCATATAGTCATTTGCGGAAAGCCCTGCTGTTGCATAGGCTTTATTAGCATTATCCAGAGCAAGAGCCTGGGCTTCCATAAGCATATTAAATTCGCTCTTAACCTCGGATACGGACTTTCCTACTGATTTTGCATAGTCCTGTACTTTAGTTATGCCTCCTGCGCCAAAAAGCGTTTCGATTCCACCAACCAACTGTTCATAGTCGGCAAAACTTTCAACCGCCTTTTTCCCAAGAACCGTCACTCCGGCTGATGCAGCAGCCACACCGGCAGTAAAAACCTTTAATCCCCCAGCAGCTACACTGCCTAATGTACCTCCCAGCTTCTTAACACCAGTAACCACACCACTACTATCCAGTTTTGTATCAAAAATTAAACTTCCGTCAGCCCTCTGCTGTCACCTCACTCAAAATAACTGTTGAATTTGTCAATATCTTCCTGATTTTCCTCTGTTACTTTTTCGATTTCCCAAGCCCTTCTTAATTCCTCGTAAATATCTTTACTCTTGCCAGTGGATTTTTCATAGCATCGGTAGCCCATTACTTCACGCAGCTTAGTTCCTTCATTTAATCCATTCAGCAGAGCTAAAAACTTATGCCAGTGCAATTCTTCCACTTCAACTAAATCAATGCCATATTGACCAAGAAAAGCCGAATAAATCAAATCTCCATCAAGCTCATAATCCAAAGCAATCACATCTGATTCAGCACCTATATTCCGGGGGAGTGGGCTATATGGTCTGCTGAAAGAAAACAGTTCTGAAATATTACAATGCTCTGGCATTTCATTTTTAAAAAGATAGGAAATATCCATGACCTGCCCTCTCTTTAATTTCCCTACCTCTATTTCAAAACGCATCCACAGGCGATAATCCGTATATATAGAAAAGGGGCTGCCGTTTATCCATACGACATTCGGCAACCCCTTCTGTGTTAGATCTATCATTTTGTGGGGAAATTGGTCATTTTATCAGCAGCTTTGGAGAGGGCAATAATCTTCTCAAAGGGAACGCCATTCAGCTTACTCATATTCTTCTCCTGATTATAGTCATTCACCGGCTTTTCATAAGCATCAATGACCTTATTTACTGCAAGTGTAATCTCGGACAAATCAATTTCCTCCAGATGTTCAGACCCAAAGATTTCCTTACAGGATTCTTCTCCCAGAATATCTTTCATGAATCTGTGGCACCTGTCGTATTTCTGCCGCAAATCCAGATTTTTATTCTCATCCACCCTGGACACTTCATCCAATGCACTCATGACAGAGATTGTTTTCTTGGGTAAGTCATAGCTTTTGCCATTTACAATAATCGTATATTCCATAGTTTTTCTCCTTCTTAGATGCCTACATTATCTGCAACCCCCTTTGTGGTTCCAGACTTTGTATAAACAGGCTTGCCAGCAGTTACTTTTACGGTTCCTCTTTCAATACTGTTGATATTGAGTTTGAAATAGATTTTCTCTGCTACAGAATCAAAATGATCCAGTGTAATTGTGGAAATCGTGTTCCATGCCTTAAATTCAGGATCATCTTCTGTACCTTCATTTCCATCAAAGACAAATAGTGCCGGAATTTTCACATCTTCTCCAGTAGGGAGATTATAGAACATACCATAGATGTAATCGAAAGCCGGGTCGCCTTTATTACACTGCAATTCCTGAGAAATCTCAGGCTTATAATTGGTAATATCCGTAGATGGCATTTCATCCTCAATAAAGTTATTTTCCTCCGTCTGAGCATTTAATACCAGATCATAGACGGTGGATTTTCCAATTCTAAGCCAGTTGGCCGTATCTTTTGACTTGTCATCGATAAAAAGCATGGTTCTGTGCTTTTTTAATCTTTGTAATTGCATTACAAGACCTCTCTTTCTCTAAAATACGTTATGGATAGTGACATCTGATAAACAATATCCTTCTTACCCTCTTCCATAGGTGCCGGTATTCCGGTAACGGATAAGCCGGTAACTCTCCTATTTCCATCAATGGGAGGAAAGGCATAATTTAAAATGAAATCATCTACCCAATAGGTTAAATCTTCCAGCCACTCATCCGCTTCCTTTCTATCATCATCAGAAGCCGCCGGCTGCCTAGCCAAAAACTGATAGTATTCCGTGATTTCATAGCTGGAATCTGTATATTCCTTGATGCTCCTTGACGGAGATTTGAACAATCCATTCCGGTCAGAGCCATCAGACACATGGTTGGTCTCAATCTTCAACCCTTCATAGTTTTTTAATAACTCGACAATATATTGTGATATGGTCACCGATTATCCTCCTGCTCCCGCTATTCTCCTTGCCGCTCTCAGGATATTCTCTTTATGCTGCTGCTTCATTCTTTCAAACCAGTAATTTCCTCTACCCACAGCATTCATTCCACTACCAGAACCTTGATTAAAGTTGGCTGGCATATAATACCAACGTCTGGCATAAGGAGTACGGTATTTCACCTCGCCCGTACCTATTTGTGTATTCATGATTCCAGACTGCTTGAGTATTCCGGTATCCTTTGGTACTAATGGATCACAATATTCCAGGCACTTGGAATCGATATAAGCCTGAGCGCTATTGATTCTCTCTGTCATATCGGGACCGAATCCAGGATTCCATCTTATCTCCATTTTGACTTCTCCAGACTCCGTTTTTATCCGTACCAACTCTCCTTTTGGTGTCTGTAGCGTAAACATATCAGCCATTAAGCAACCACCACCTTAATATGCTTTAAATGATTTCTGTTTGAGTTGTCATTTACGGATTGTATTCTGCCGGATTTAGGGTACTTTTCTAGAAGGTTGGATATTCTGTTTCCCTTTTGCCCGGTCACTTCATCTTCCACCGCTCCATAGACAATACAATCCTCTTCTCTGGCAGCTTGCAGGTTTAATCCCTCATAAGTACCAGATGGGAAGGTAATCTGCACATACCTTACCACGCTGATTACTCCATTAAGATTCTGTTTTTCTGCCTTTTCCGACCACTGTACACCTTCTACAACAGTACGTTCCCACTCAGAGTCAGATATTTTGCTGTAAATGGTTATGGTGTCATTGAATAGGGAGTTCAATACGCACCTGCCAATCCGGTACCGGAAAGCCAGACTCTGATAGAGGATTGCAGTTCGTTTCTAAGCTGTTCCTCAGTCTGCACCGCATAGCTTTCCGAATACCCGTCATTACTGACCGAAGCCAACCCCTTCCCTTTGCCGGATGCTACATCTTCTTCCATCTTATCCATGACATTGCAAATACAATCCCGAAGCTGTTCATAGTAAAACGCATCTTCGCTGATTGTCTGCCAGCGAGCCCATCCAACTACAAGCCTTACTTCCTTCTCTGCAAGGGATTCAGCATGGTCAAATCCTTCCTCGGTTATTTTCCCATGAGTGGAGCTGTAATACTCCCAATCTACTAAAGGTGACATTACAGCCCCTCCTTCCTACTCTTATTCAGGTTCAGCCGGTTCAGCTTCTGCCTTACCTTCTTTTTTCAGCTTCTTAATCTCAGCCTTAAGCTGCTTATTTTCCTTCTCCAGTTCCTCAATTCTTTTCTCAAGAAGAACAGCTGCTGTGTCAGGTTTCTTTACTCCCATTCCTACTGTACGCATATTCCACCTCCTACGCTTTGCTATGCAGGTAGATGCCCGCTCTCTTATTGGCATAGGCATCAACCAGCCCATATTTACGATATTTGATAATATCCGCATCTGCATCAGGGTTAGACGATGCCAGAATGATATTGCTTGCAACGTGCTTATCGAATTTGATGATGGCCGGCTTATGGATAACCATAAAATTAATGTCATGTCCGGCAACAGCCTTTTTGTAGTGTCCGGCTTCTTCTCCTCCAGATTTTCCATCCAGTAAGTCAATGACCGTATAAAATCTAGCCTGTGGTACAACCTTCTTTACCCCGAATTTAGCAAGAATCTCCCTGGATTTTGTAGTATCCAGTGCCATTACGCTGTTTAGCAGGGTTGCCGTTGCATAAAGCATTCGCCCTTCCTGCGGCACTTCGTCCTCGTCCATCTTAGTCCATGCCGTAAGCAGTGCATCCAGAAACTGAGTGGCATTATCGATTGCCCCCTGAGTCTTAGAAATGTTATCCAGTGCGGCTATGGTAGCAAAAGTAAAGGCATCTGCCTCCGGTGCAACCTTTTCACGCATCAGGGTAGCTCCTGCCATACCAAAGGCGAGGTTTCGGGATTCCTCATTATCCATTACATCAACGGTAATTTTTGTACCTCTGTCATAGTTAAATGCAACCGTTTTCCACTTCAAATCCACTGCCCCGGTGGTATAACCCGAGTTACGGTCATATTCTCCAAGGCCGGTTACGGAAATCTGCGGATAAACAATCTCATTGGCATTTGTACCTGCCTTGGACATACTGGCAGGAGAAGTGAGATCTGCGGTTACAGATGCAAGTCTGTACACTTCATCCAGATTATTAATGTAATTCTTGGGAAATGCGATTGTGTTTGGCATTCAATTATCCTCCTATTTTTCTTCTTTGATTGGTGGCAGTCCCATAGCTTCACGCATTGCCGCATCACTATCCTGGCTGCCTGGCTTGGTTACTACTCCGATAGGGTCACCGGTTCCCACTACACTTGGCTCCGGCTCTCCAAAAAGCATTTTACTGTCCTCCGCTTCCGATAAGGCCTTTAGTGCTGCTGCAATATCCTCTTTCTGGTTTTTTGATGCCTTTAAGGTATTTACATCCAGAAGTGCGGTAATCGCTTTTACATTTACACCTTTGGCAGAAGAAATACATTCCTTGAGCAAATCGTTAAAATCGCGGTCTGCAATCTTAACTTCATATTCCTTCTGGATATTTGCTTTTTCGGTCTTGAGCGTCTCGATTGTAGCGTTCAATTCTGATACATCTACATCCTTAAAAGCATCTAACTTGGTCTGTAAATCTTTCATTGCAGTATCATTCGCCTTGATGGTATCATTGGCTGCGTTCAGCTTCTGTGTCTGATTATCATAATCAGTAACGGTTTTGTAATTCCCAAGCACCGCTTTTTCAAATTCCTTTTGTTTTTCTGCAGGAACTTCCAAGCCATACTCCTTCATGATTTCAAAAATGTTTTTCATTGTATCCTCCTAAAATGATTTTTTGAATCGCACTTTCTGCGATATGGGATTGCGGATGGGGGAATCGAGCCCACTCCTTCGGCCGAGGAGACCGCTATGCTGCCTTTACACTAATCCGCCGCTATGCTGGTCAGAAAGTTTACCATATATCCAACAAAAGACTATAAAAAAAGAACCGAAAGCTAAATCACATTGACTTAACTACTCGGCTCTTAGGCTCTATCGTTACTACTGATTCAATTTTACATTTCTTGCAGTATCCGGGGAAATTGACCAGCTTTGTATCTTCCCGGACCATAAACATCTTGCCCTTGCAATACGGGCATGGATACCAAAAATACTTCATGTTGTGCCCTCTTGATTCTTCTGACACAGAATAATGCTTTCGTCAATAAAATTTTTAGCATACAACTATGTTCATAAAATCACTTGGCAATCAGACAAGTAACTCTTTTCATTTATTACCAACCTAGAATATACAAGAGATTGTTTGGCAGGCGTACCATTCTCCTGCATCTCTCGGGTTTCCCCTGTCAAGCCATCGGCGCGTGGACGGGTACGGAATCTTCCACCTCAAACAATCTCTCTTATATTCTATAAAAATTATAGCATTACTATTCTTTTTTGTAAAGAATCTTTTTATTTCTTAATATCCTGCTCCACTCTTTTTTGTTAATCTTCATAAAGGTAATAATTGAATTTTTAAACTCTGGGTTATCGCAAGAGGTTGTTAACCTAAGCACTGTCTTGAACTGCTCCTTCCCATCTATGACCTCATTTAAAATTAAGGCCGTATTCGGCTTTTGCGTTTCTACAATATACTGCGGCTGCTCTATAATATCCTTTAAATATCCACAAAATCTTTCATAGTCATTTGGATGCCTAGCTTTTATATGTCGAATTCTTTCATCCGTAATAATTACTTCATCTGTCACAATATCTTCTGTTATACATTTATAAATATTTTTGTCAATCTTGCCTATTAGATGCACATCTTCTACCTTTTTTTCTTTTGATATCTTAATTGTAGCATTTCCTGTAGATTTTACAACATTATCTTCACCCCTTTTAATCTCCCTTTCTTTCGCCTTATTTGAACTTGATGTGCTACTTACCACCCTTAACCGATTATCCTTTGCCCGGATACCTACTGAATTGCTGAAGCTGTGGTAATCAGACACCTGTTTGCGGAGTTTAGATTGCAGTTCTTTGGTATCTCCACCGATAACTTTCCGGGCTTCTATCTCTCGTTTTGTAGCCCGGATATTCCTCTCCATGGCTCGTTGCTTCTGGGTATTTTTATAGTATTTTTCATCATACTCAATGTCTTTTGGAATGGCATCGCCCTCCCAGTAGGGATAAAAGTCATGGGTGCAGTTTACTCCCTTGATTCCATCAGCCATACCATAGCCAGCTCCACCACTGCCAATAGGGGCTTGAAAAGAAGGGTACTTCTTATTTTTTCCACTATAAGAGAATACTTTATTTTGTATAGGAGCGTGTTCTGGCCTACTTCCCATGTGCTGAGAAACAATAACCAAATCCTGTCCTGTGATTTTCAGGTTCATCTCCGTTATTCTACCGGACAACTGGCTTATACCTGTCCTTGCTGCCATTCTAACGGCAGTGTCTATCTGGTAGCTTCTGCCACTAGCATAATCAATAGACCGTAATCCACTTACAGCAAGCCGCTTTACGCAATCATTTACCGCCTGGTCATAAGAAAATGTACCACTGGCAATCTTCAACACTGCCAGGTCAAGTTCTTTCTGATAAGCATTCAAAACACCTGTTGTTCCCAGTACAGTATTTTTAAAGCCTGTTGTCCTGGTGATGTTCTTCAATTCTTTTGCTGTCTGTATCTGGAAAGCAGTCATGAGCTGGCTCATGCTGTTAGGCTCTTTCAGATTAACACCATGCTCCTGCCACATGGACAGGTCATTATTCCATGCCATATTGGCAGCTTCTGCAATAAGTTCCTTATTGCCCTTATTTGCCTCCTCTAAGGTCTTATCAATGATTTCCTGCACCTGCCTCTTATAAGCCTTGGTATTCTCCGCTACAGCCATCTGATAGTCCTTATCTGCCTTTAGCAGCTTCATTACCTCCGCCTGTATTTTTGATGCTGAATAGCCCTGCTCTACCATAGATTTAGCCATTAATTCAGCAGTCTCCGTATAGCGGCCTGTCTTCTTTACCCGGCGAGCTATATCAGCTATGATTTCCCTCTCCATTCCCTGATACAGCCCAATTATGTATTTGTCTACTAAAATATCAATCTGTTCTGGTGTCAGTGCCCTCAAATCACCGCCTTACTCTTCTTCGTTCTCATTACCATCAGGGTCAACTTTTCCTTCGTTGATATATTTGTCTACTTCGCTATCTGAAAGATTATACTTTTCCTTGATATACTGCCTTGTCAGCCAGGGAATTTCCGGGAAGGACAGGGCATCAGCACGCATTGCCTCCAGCTTAGTAGTCTTATCCTCAATATAGGAATCATCAAATTCGATAACCAGCTCTTCTTTCACATTATAACTGGTATTATGGAATTGGTTGGAAAACCACAAGGCTGCGTGAACAATATCGCTGATATAGTCAGTGGAATTTTTACGCTGCTTGTTCAGCTCCTGCATGGAATCCTGTTTTTCACCTATATATTCTGTGGCTGTGGTAATCTTGCCATTTTCAAAGGTGTACTTCTTGGTTCCATATCCGAAAGACATAGAGAGAAGGGAAAGCACAAGCTCAAAGCACTTGGTAATCTGTTCAATACGAATCTCCGGGTTATATTCCTGAATAACTTCCTTTTGATCCGGCAATTTTTCCCGTAAAAACATGAATAGCTTTTTTTGCTCAGGTGTAATCTTGGGTTTGCCTGTTCTGGTGTCAAATTCGCACAATAAATCATTAACTAATATAATCTTCTCTGCCTTATCCAAGTCTGAGAAAAGCACGTTATAGCATAAATCCATAGCTTCCAGAATAGGTATGGCTGTATACAGCTTAGGCAGGCCGTACCCTTCCATATCGTCCAGGTTATTTACCTCTGCGTTGGTCAATACGGAAAATGGCTTAACCTCCCCAAGTTGTAATATTCCTCCCTCACCTTCTATTTCTCTGCCGGAAGAATCAAATCGCACTGTTTCTGAACTGTATCTTCCACTATCATCCATAGCAAAAATGACAAGAGTTGTGATTGACTTTCCTTTTACCCTGCTTGTGCCGCAAAAAGCACATTCTGTTATCACATCGTTATCTATTGTCAGAGGAATAATGCAGTCAGCATCTACATAGTTGATCCTGATTTTCCCTCCCTGGACTTTCATCCTATCCATATCATGTTCAAGATAATTCGCTCCCTGGAGATAAATGTAGGAACCGGCAGTTCCTGTAGCAGATACCTTTTCAAGCTGCTTTCTGTATTGGCTTTCAAAACGATTGTCCTTAAACAACTGATCAATAAAACCTTTTGCCTCCACCTCATGCTCCGGGGACACAGAGATAATCTCGCACAGGTTAGCATCATCTGAGCAACATCTCTTGGCAAAATTCATACGGCTTAGAGTGTATTCCTGCCCTTGTACCGTTTTCCTTTTATGGAAATCCTCTATCACCTTATTTTTGTACCAATCTTCGCACTGCTTAATAATTTCCAGTGCATCTTCATTTACCTTGTATCCTCTTTTTGTCAGGTAGTTTTTTATAAAATCTTTCCTCGCTTTGTCCTCCTATCGTTTCATATCAATGTATTCCACAAAATCCAACCATGTGTAGCAAAAGGCATCCCACCAGTCGTTACAGTTATCCAGGTTCTTATCCTCCGGTCTATCCGGGTGCTTTTCATCCCATCTCAGGGAGCCCATAGCTTTTCGTATTTGAGTACACCTCTGGTTAATCTTTAGCCTACCAGTATTTAATAGCAAATCTACCGTCTTAGGCCTCTCTGACACCTCATTTTTGCGGCAGCCTTTAATATTCTGATATGGCAACCCTGCTTCTCTTGCTGCGGAACGCAAGCTGTTAATCATGGTAGGACTGGCAGAATCAGGAAATATCCAGTCTGCACGACCATATTTTTCAATAGCCATAAGGTAAAATTCAATAAACTTATCACAGATGGCCTTTGCATCAATGTCCTCTGTCAAAGGTAGTCCATCTTCTTCCAGAAGCATCAGTTTTTTGTATTTATCCTGATAACCAGTAAGGGCAAAGGTGGTTTTAGATCCATTGCCTCCAAAATCTATCCCCATGGTAATTTTATAAAATGGCGAAATCTTTGGCTTTCCATTGACCTGGTCATGCTCGTTATACAAATCAGTATCATTGAAAAGATATAGGCTGTCATCCTCTGCAAAATAGCGAAAAACAAGCCCTTCTGCCACAACCCATAGCCCACGAATAAAGCGATCATAGAATACTCCTTTATACATCCTCTCGTATCGCTGTATAATCCTCTCTGAAAGGCTTGGGTTATCTCTCATCTCAAAATGGATGCGGATAAAATTCTTTTCCCTCAGTTTATCTATCCATTCTTTTTTAAAAAAATGGTCTGGACCCTCTGGATTGCAGTTAAACCATATCTTTGAACCTTCTACAGAACATCGGCCTGTTGCCTGATTAACAAAGGATTCCGGCATTAATGCCACTTCATCCATAAATAACCCTGCAAGGGTGATTCCCTGTATTAAATCCTGCGAACCTTCATCTTTACCGCCGAAAAAATAAAAATCGTTCTCATGGCCATCAAAGCTGACCGTCATATAGTTTTCGGATCGATGCTCTTCCACTGCATATCCCCGTGATTTCAGCATTCTCTTTAACTGCTTAATCACGTTTCTTCTAAGTGATTGGATTGTTTTTCCGCACATGGCAAAGTTTTCGCCATCAAAAATATCCATAGCCCAGAAAACGAATGATAATGCTCCTATGGAAGTCTTACCAGAACGAATAGAGCCATCCATAATGATGCCATCTTTATCCTTATATGGGCTATTCTCTGTCCACCAGGTTAAGACTGCTTTTTGCTTAGGGCTGAATGACTTAAATTTGAATAGTGCCTTACGTTTCAATAAAATCACCTGCCTTTTTTAAGCATCCATCAGCAGCACCTTTCAAAGCCTCCATAAAACCATCTGATTCAAATTCTTCCTTTTCTCCATTAAGCTGCCTCTTTAGCTTTTCCAATTCTAATTTTTGCTTTTCGATTTCCAGTCTCTGCTTTTCTATCTCTGCCTTCTGCCTTTTAACCTCATCCTCTGTCTTTAATGTATCCCGGATAGCAACAAAGGCTTTAACGTTTCCTGCTATGCCCTCTTTTATCATGGCCATATTTAGAGCTGATTCCAGGGTGCAATCCACACCTAATTCTTTTAACAAAGGCTCCCATTCCGTGCTATCTATTTTAGCTGTCAATAAAGCATTTAAGGTTTTTCGGAAATTTGCTTTTTTTCGCCTTGCTTCTCCTGATGCTTTACCGGCTGTTGAAGAAATTTCTCGCAGTTCCTCCGTGGTTCGTTTATCAAATCCATGACCTTTTATGTTATCGTAGTTAGCCCCCTGTCCTCACCTCACAATCTATAAAAAAAGAACCAGGTGCATGGGTTATCCACACATCTGGCTCTATGGCTCTCGTTGGGTCGATTATAACATGGTTTGATGATACTTTGCAAAGAATTCTGTTTAAACCGAACACCGGCAGCCCACACCAGCCGCCAGTATTCAATTATCAATGTGCCTGGGTTTCTTCTCCGGCTTCTCGCACCGCCGCCCGGCATTCCTCTACTGTGCCGATTTCCCGGTACTGCTCCAATTCTTCAAATCCCTTGATGATGGCTTCTGCCTTTTCTTTTCTGCCGGCATAAAGCATCGGGCTGACATTCGACTCTTCTTTTGCGATATGGTCTAATGTTGCAACCGCATCATCTCTCACATTCTGCATCCACTTAATAGCTTTCTTTTCATGCTCAGTCACCGTTTCCACCTCCTATCGCATCTATGCAGGCGTTCCATCCACGTACATACTGCTTATTTATGCAGGTATCAATCCTCTTGTCTTTCTCTGGCATAGGACGAAGAGGACACCAATCAGGAACTGATTCGCAATTTCTGTTAATTTTATTTGTAGCATTGCATTCAACTGCGCCTGCTGTACCGAATAATCGCCCCAATGGACACCACGCACATTTTTCCGGCATATCCATTACCAATAATCCTTTACTCATGTTTCCACCTCATTCATGTATTTATGGCATTTCCCATCTTCCTTGCAGTAAGCGACGCACTGTTCTTTTATGCACTCATTAAGCTGGATTCTCTGGAAATCTCCGTGTCCTACCATCATTGCCTTCTCCCAAATTACTTGTGTAAGGTCTGGACAGAATTTTAATTTACTCATTCTACCACCTCAAATAGTTCCGGATTGTCGATTGCCGAACCAATAACCTCACAACCGTTTGCAATAAATTCATCAATGTTAAGATACTGCAATCCCATTCTGCTTCTATGTAACCTCGCGAATGATGCGTGTGCCTCGTTCCATTCGATACGGTCTATCTTTTCAACTCCTGTAATCATATCGGTGTATCTAACAATATCATTCTCATAAATCAGCTTTCCGTTCTTGTCCTTAAGCCCAGTACACTGGCAGATGGTGGATGGGTCTACCTCATAATTTCCAATCAAATGCTGTGGCACATAATTTTGGATAATATATACTCCATCGTCTGTATGAATGAGATTTCCATAAATCCACCGCTTGTCAATTTTCCGCTTTGCACGGTATAAATATCTATCGTTCATCTAATTCCTCCCATTCTTCACATGTATCATCTAAATTTCTAAAATCTGATATAAATACACTTTCACCGTTGCAGCATACACCTTCATATCCCGCGTACACTTACAGGTAGAACAATATTGCTTTTCTTCCATGTTTTCCTCCACTTCCTACCACCTTCGTGACCTCAAGAAAACGGTCTATTTCACAGCATTTTTCATACTTTCCAATTCCCTATACAGTTCCCCGCACCTCTCGGCATCCCGTTTCAGCCTGTCCAGCCAGTCCCCAAACTCCTTCTCGCTGGAAGAAATAATGCTGAAGGTTTCCTCCGACAGTTTTTCCTTAAGTACCTTTTCAAAATCTACGCTCATAATTCCTCCTGTGTTTTTATTGCTTTTATAAAACTTACACCGCCCACTTTTACACTGAATTTCTCTTAAGGCAGTGCATTCACCACTGTTACTGTCATACGCAAAACAATCCGTTCTTGCCTTAGTGGTGTAAATATCAACCGATAATCTCTTCACGTTATTCCTCCACTTCTGACTGTAGCTACTTCAATGCACATTCTTTCCTTTTCTCGCATTCACCATGATTAAAAATATTTTCCATGCACTTATCCGTTGGTTTACACATAAAATCTGACACAATAGGTAGAAATTCTGCCAGCTCCTCAATATTCATGGAGTGTATGCGGTCTGCGTTGGTTTTCTTCTTAGGTTCAAATAGGTCATTTACATTAGAATCACATTCTGAACACGGATATTTTTCCCCACTTACATACATGTGCTTACACTTTTCACATCTCAACATTGATTCTCACTCTCCCTTCGGCTGATATGGCTCTGGTAGTGGCTGCCATGCAATCACTGGATAAACATGTCCAAATTCATCAAACCACGTTCCGTCTGAAGAACATCTAAGTATTGCTGCTCTGCTTGCACCTTTAATAGTCACATTAAACTCAGGACAATCATCATCTTCCGTTCCTTCTGGAACTTCCGGCAACCTCTCACTGCATGGAATCCATCCGTTGTTGTACTGCTCTGCTTCCTGCTTGACGATTTCGATTGCCTTATTAAAAACGCACAATGAACAATCCATTCCTTTACAATCTCCGGCATCCTTGCAGTGCTGTGATTGTTCAGAATCATGCTCAACCAAATTCTCATATTTGTATTCATCCAACTTCTCAATAATCTTCTCAAATACTTCCTTCATCTCTATACCTCGTAATTCTCTATTGATGCTATCTCGCTAAATGTTTTTAAAGTGCCTGCAAAATATGACAGCATACTGTTTCTGTCAAAATTATGCTTATCGGAAAACACGCATATTTTTCTTACTGAATCAATAACTATTGGGTTAAAATCTTCCAATTCTTCATCAGAAAGACTTTCTACAACTGGAAAATCAACAATCTTATCTTTTTCCTGCATCTCTGCTCCTTTCAAAACAAATTCATCTGGCCATCACACTGCTTTTTCTTTGGCTCCCTTGGTATCCTTGGGGTATATCCTTTTTCATTCTCTAAAAACGCATCCATCTGGTTAAAGGCAAAGTCACTACAGCGATTAAGTGATTTTGCCGTTGCTTCACTCATGGTTTTCTCATGCTTGCTACAATAATTCGCATCACCTACGACCAGGTAGCAGCAATATCTACAATACTGTTTCATCTCTGCTCCTTTCCGCATCTGCTATAGCCTTTAACACTGGATAAAACTGCTGTGGTGCTACTGCATTTCCAAGCCCTTTTAGCCTCTCTACCCTATTGGGTATGCCTTTGGCTATTCTTGGTATGTCTGGCTCTACGTCCCAATATCCGTCCAACCAGGGGGAAATCCCATCAGCCATTCCACCCAGGCAGGATTGAGTTGTCCTCCGTTTCCCTGACTCATGTTCCTGCGTTCTTCTTCCGTTATCTTCCCTTCTTGCTCCAGCATCTTGAGTTGTTGGTAGTTTCCCGTCCCTCCGCATAACCCCGCTCCAGTTGTGGGTGTCGGAAACATAGCTACCTGATCGTTCAGATTCCTGCTCCGGTGTTCCTTGTCCTCCCATCGGCTGGATTGTCCTGTCCTGTAATCTCTGGCTTGCGGAGTAGCAAACATCTCCCGCATTACATCCCCCACAAGAGAATCCCTCTTTATCTGGCTTTCCGGCAGTGTTGAGTTCTTGGCATCCTGTGCTGTTGGTGTATTGCACAGCTTCACCATTCCTGTCAAAGTTAATGTTTTCCTGTCCCTGTTTTTCCCACTTATCTGGTAACATCCCGTTTCGTTCCCTCGCGGTGTAGGCCACATTTTCACTGTATCTGGATTCACTTGTTCCCTCAGATTTGCTGGCCGGCTTCTCCCTTTCCTGCTCCCCTGAGCCTGCTTTTTCAGTGCTTCTGGAGAACGTTGCGGGAGATGATCCATGGTGTTCGGAGTAGCCCACAATCGCCACCCGGTATCTTCTGTGTCTGGATCCGACAGCACAAGCTGGTATAAGAAATGTCCTTGTCCTATACCCTTCGGCTTCCAGCTCAGATAGAATATCGGGGAGTGCCAGCTTAACGATTCCAGCAACATTTTCTCCAACAATCCAAGTGGGCCTGAGTTCTTTGATAACCCTAACCATTTCTGGCCAGAGGTAGCGGTCATCCTCCTTGCCTCGTTGCTTGCCGGCAACGGAGAAGGGCTGACAGGGAAACCCGCCTGAAATAAGGTCAACTGTTCGTAATCCTGTTCGCTCATAAAAATTTTCTCCTGTTAATGTCCGTATATCTCTCCATCTTTCTACCGTAGGCCAATGCTTTTCCAGTACCTTTGTTGGGTAGTCTGCATATTCGCACTGGCCTACGGTTTTGAATCCTGCCCATTCAGCGGCTAAATCCAGACCGCCTATGCCAGAGAACAGGCTTAAATGTGTAAGCTCTCTCATGGCAGCACCTCCAGGAAATCAAAGATATTCTGCTGTCCTGTGACTTTATCCTCTGCCCTCATGGAAACCTCTCCGTAATTTTCCACAAGCATTTCATTCTTGGATCGCTCATAAAAATTCCGGTCAATCTCAAATCCATAACTCGGTCTGCCAAGTTCCATTGCCGCACGGAGTGTTGCCCCGCTTCCACAGCACGGGTCTATTACCACATCGCCCGGATCAGTAAATATCTCAATCAGCTTTTTCATCATGCATACAGGTTTCTGTGTAGGATGAATCTTTGGATACTTACCAACCGGGTCTTTCTCCCAAGGCATCCAGTCAAATATCATCTTTCCGTCATTGTTGAACTTCGGCAGCTTGTCACGGTAAAATATCAATCCATGGTTTGATATGGCCAGACAGTACTGCAAAAATATCACAACGCCCAGAGAGGGAAAAACCGTATATGTCGGAAGTGACTGGAAAGATGTACGCAGTAAGCAGTTTGAAAAAGAGTTTACACTGCGCACCGGATACGAAATCACTGAGCGCACCGTGGACAAATACGGTCAGATTCTTCTAATTCCAGAGATAGAAGTCGAAACCTGGTGGACAAATCTAGGGGCAACAGACGAGGAAATCATTAATCTGTATCATGCCCATGGGGAATGTGAACAGTTCCATAGTGAGGTTAAAACAGATATGGATCTGGAGCGTCTTCCATCCGGTAAATTTGCAACAAATGCATTGGTACTGGAATTGGGACTGATTGCCTATAACATCCTCAGAATGATAGGGCAGGGCACAATTGGAGGTCGAGCACCCCGTCAAAAACGGAATGTCAAACGCCGGAGACTCCACACTGTAATCAGCAACCTGATCATGATGGCGAGTCATGTCACGACGCATGCACGTCAATTAGTTCTGGGACTTGGAAAAAGCAATATATGGCGTCATCTTTTCGCAGATTACTGTGAAAGTAGTGTCGCTGTGTAATAAAATCACTGGCAAGTTCATATAAGAGCTTTATTTTTTGTACCCATTTTTTCAAAAATCCTGATCAAAATGACATCTAACTGGGGAAATTGAAAAAAATACCGTTGCTAATAACAAAAGTAATGGTCAATCAGTTCCATTTTAGGAGTTGGTTGTAAAAAAGGGTGAACTTCACGGATTCAGGTAATTTTTAACAGCTTACTCAAGAACTTTCCAATAACCAGT
The DNA here is from genome assembly GCA_004562915.1 of bacterium. Lineage (GTDB taxonomy): Bacteria > Bacillota > Clostridia > Lachnospirales > Lachnospiraceae > Oliverpabstia. The sequence goes on along the minus strand of SFQZ01000043.1, from coordinate 2,745 downwards.
CTTTTTAGGACCAATTCTTTCTACATATCCATTCTCTTTCAGGAATGTAAGATTATTTTCTACTGCCGTTTCACTAATCCCCAATATTTGATGCAATTCGCTGGTAGTAATATTAGGATTATCTCTCATTTCTGTAATAATTCTTTGCCTTCTTGAATTTAATCCTTTTTTATTCCCAACTTTATCCCCAACTTTTTTCCCAACTTTTTTAATCTTCTGAAGCGGGATTGTTACAACGATGGAATTTTCTCTAAAAGTAAATGCTTCCTTTCCGTAAGTTTCAATAATCTTAGGCACACCTCGACCAGACTTCTCACTGATATGCAACTGCAAAAAGATTTCTGATAGCTTTTCATTTACTGGAATTGATTCTCCCAAGAAAAATCCTTCCATAGTCTGTGCCGGTGCCAACGTTCCTCTCGATAAGATTTCAATTCTGTTTGAGAATACAGAAATCATAGGTTCATTTCCACTAATCCACAGATTATGCAGAATAGCATTTATAATTGCTTCTCTAAAAGCTTTGTTATCAAACAGAGGAGTTTCTGGACGCTCCACAACACGCTCGCTCTCATCTGTCTGAATCAAATTTAATACATCTGCATATCTTAAAACCTCATCCAAAGTATAGAGCAAACAATTATTACCAAATTCTCGTACAGAGAATAAATTAGAACCTTTGGTTTCTCCTTCAAAAATCGATACTCGTAACGGGAAATGTGAATTATCTGAAAGTAGCTGTGCCAACAGGTTATATTCTCCATCCTTATTCCTTAATCCAAGATTTTTCTCAAAGGTCTTTTCATTTAGTACGATTCCTTTTGAACCATAATATCCAAACAATTTAGAAAATGTCAGTTCCTGATATTTTGCCGGTAATGTTTCAATAGTTTCCACTCTTCCATCTAAAATTTTAAATAACTGAATTTCCCTTTTGGGATAATCCTTTAAATTTGCTTTAGAAGATCCAATACGAAGGTATCTCTTCTCTTTAAAAGCCGTTGGTATCTCCTCTGCAGCCGGAATCACCAATACAACAACTCTTTTATTATCAACGGTTCCTTCCTCGAATGAAAAGTTGATACTTGGTGACAAATTTCTTGCTAAGAAATTTTGATATGGCTCTTTGTTATGATCACAATACTGATTGAATGTCGTACCCACAATTTCATGGGTTTCATCATTTACACCCCATATAAAATATGCTTGTGACTTATAATGAAATGCTGCTGCATTTGACAATGCTGATATATATTCACCCAGAACTTCTGGCTGAAACCAGTTTTCTTTAAATTCAAACCATTCCTGTTCATCGTCATATGCACATAAATCTAAAACTAATTTTTCGATATTCATAAATCATCATCCTTTTCCCAACTTTTATTCCCAACATAGTCATTATAACACATTGGGAATAAAGTTGGGAATATTTTATGCATTTCTCAAAAAAATATTCTTAAAATCTATCAAATTATCAGCACCTTATAAAAATCAGCACCTTTTGTCTTGATGAAACCATTCGTCTGGATTATCATACGAAAAGGTGCTGATTAGTTTTACTGCAACTTTCTCAAACCACAGATTGAAGATAAACTATCAGTGTCGGGATTCCACTTCGGGACAGCGTTGCGGTCACTTTCATCTTCGAGGGTGGCAAGTGCCGCAACCTCCTGTTCCGTTGTTATATCCAGGTAAATCATGGTTGTTTCAAGCTGCGAATGGCCAAGAAGGAATGAAATCTGTGCGATGTTCATACCATCCTCAAGCCAGTGTGAAGCCTTTGCGTGCCGAAACTGATGCGCGTGGAGGTCCAAGGGAACATCTGTACACTTTTCATGACAGGCACTGGCATATTTCTTCATCATCTTCCGGACTGCTGACTGGGACAGCTTTTCCATAGTTCCTTTATTCCTGGAAAAAACAGGAAAGAATCCGGTTTTGGATTCGAGCCATGAAAAACCTTTATATATAGCCTGATATGCATCATCGCCTTGGGTAGAAGATAAAGTGTCCGTACTTTATCACCTTTGCCGATGATTATAAATATTATCAAGGTCATCTGATGCACGCTGCAACATTTTTATTGTATATTTAACCAAAGTGCTTCCTCTTAAGTGATTCTAATGTTTCTTTCGCATCAAGTAGTATACCTGTTGCTTCATATTCCTCTTCGGCTTCTGAAATTGCATGATCAATAGCCTGTGTTTCCACTATTTGTTCATAGGTTTCTATACTCATAACAACTAAATCACCATATCCATTCTTGGTAATGAAAATAGGCTCTTTAACTGCATGACATGCATCTGATATATCATTTGTATTTCTTAAATCCGTAATTGGTCTAATCTGTGGCATAAAGTACACCTCACTTTCTTTGTACATTATTCTAACATAATTATATGCATTTTACAATTTATAATATGTAAAAAGAGCCATGCATTACACCGTTGAATCACATTCTCCCCATCTCAATCAGCAAGTGATTGGCGTGAGTATAAAAAATAACCATATGGCCCTCCTACTTCTTACTACAAAAACGAAATATTTCAAACCCCAAAATCGAAAACTGAAATACGATTATTTCTTTGTTACTGGAAATTCATCATACATGGCATTGAATAATCTTTACTGTCAACATATGATACCAGGGTCAAAAGTCCCTAACTATGATACCTACGGATTGTTACGTACTTCGTACTCCCACAATCCTGCAAAATATTCGCATATCGTGGTGCTTACGCCCCA
>SFQZ01000185.1 GCA_004562915.1 bacterium | reverse complement strand
CCGAGCGTGAAGTCGGGGCGAGGTTGGGCATAACCCAGAGCGTTGTAAACAAACGCAAAGCCAGAATCCTAATAAAACTAAGAAAGATAATAGAAAATTCAAATTTTCGTTCTCCTCGAACACCATCAATTATATCATGATATATACTATTATTCTACATGCTTTTTGACCTATGCAGTGTGCTACGAAGCCCTGACCTCATTAGCAATCAGCCTCTTTATCTTGTCCTTCATGCTTTCCTTTGCATCCTCATTGAAATGCACCCTGACTACATAGGTTGTACCGCCTATCTGCTTTCTTAATGCTACCGGTGTGTTTGTTTTTTTATTCTCCATTTGTTTGTTCTCCTTTTTTGTTAATGCCCGATAAGGAAGTGCCTCTATCTCTCGACAACGGGCAACGACAACGGACACCTAAAAACTCCTAAACCTTATCATTTATAGTTACTTTTCTGCTTTTATTCTTTTTTTCAAATATTCCGTTGCTTTCGTTGTCAGAACTGTATCTATCCCTAAAAAATGTAGGAAATATAAGGATTATAGAAATATAGAACCGACAACGAACCCGACAACGGAAGCGACAACAGACCGACAATCTACCGGGCAGTTTTTACTTCATCCACTCTTCCGGCAACGATAACTGTTGCATCTGTTCTTCGGTTAATGGTTGAAATTCACTCTCTTTGTTGTCGGGCTTTTCCCATCCTCTCTGTCTGTTGTATGGGCTTGGGAAATATCTCGGATTAGTAAATGCTATCCAGCCACTACAATTATTCATAATATCGTTAATCTCCCGAATTTCCCACTGTGCCGGACTTCCGTCATTCCCCAGTGCCTCTGCATAAAGCAATCGGGAACACACCATATTGCCCTTGCAATGCTCCAAATAATCAAGAATAAGCTCCTTTTTGGTATCTTCCTGCATAAATCTCTTCTGATACTCACAAAGCTCTTCCTGCGTCTTTTTAGGCAGTTTCAGCATATAATTACCACTTCTGTATATCTCCATTGCCTCTGCCCACATCTGTGCTATATATTCTCTTGATACTTTCTCATCATCAAGGATGTGAACCTCTGCCTCATTCACATTGCACTGAATAGGAAGAAATCTTCTGTTCCCCGACCTATCCATAGGCAGGAAATCAAGAGAATTTGACGAACCGGCAAATACGCACTGCCTCTTATGGTCTTTCGGATGCTTGTCATACGGTGTTTTGTAGGTATCCTTCTGCCTGCTCATAAAGGACTTGGTATCCTCTACATTCTTCGCATTCAGGATTGCTACCATTTCAGGGAACTCCACTATCAGATGCCCCTGCAATTTCCGGTATACATTCTCGTCATCCATTTTCTTTAGGTCATCCGTGAACCAGTCATCTTTCATGGCGAGAAATCTGAAAAAAGTGGATTTACCGGCACCCTGCCCACCGACAAGACACAGCATAACCTCAAACTTAATGCCAGGGCGGAAAACTCTTGCGATTGTTCCCAGCATAAAGAGTTTCAACACTTCATAGGTATAATCACTGATTTCAGCCCCCAAAAAGTAATGCAGGGCATATCTGATACGCTCCACCTTATCCCATTGCAGGGCATTCAGATAGTCCTGCACCGGATGATAACGGTTTTCATTTGCCACTACCTTGATTGCATCATCAATTCTCTTTTCATTTGCCAGACCATAATTCTTTTCAAAGTACAGCACCAAGAATTTCAAATCAACATCTGTCAGATTTTCACTTTCCCGATACCAGCCCAAATCTCTTGTAATGTCGATTTTATCGGTAAACATATTCAAACGGAATGCTCCGCCTAAATGTGGGTCATGGAGCAAAACTGTACGATAATTACCGGCAGTCTGCCTTACATTTCCCTGCTGTGTGCACTCCAGCATCTCTCTCACTTCTTCGATACTCTTCAATTCTTCCGACAATGCTCTTTACCCCCTTTCCTATGTCTGAAATAACAAAAGCCCTGTCAGGAATATCTTTTTCAAGAAGAGTGTCAAGCTGATACTCCACTCTGCTGATATTCTGCAGGGCTTCCACAAAGAGCGGATGCAGTTCTTCATCCATGCTCTTCGGTGCATATTTTATTTTCCATTCCTTTAGCAGATGATAATAGTCGGATAATTCCCTAAAACATTTCTTCTGTTCCTCATCCAATATCTGCTCTTTCGATTTCTGCGGTACTGCCGGTTTTGGTAATGGACGGTTGGTTGCATCATAGTTTAGACCAAAGTCGGAGGCAATCTTCATTGCAGCCTCCTTTGGTGCAAGTCCAAAATATTTTGCCACCAAATCAGTAGCATCTCCGGTTTCTCCACAACCAAAACAGTAGTACCTCTTATCAATCTTCATACTGGGTGTCTTATCCCTATGAAACGGACAACAAGCCAGCCCGCTCCGATTGATTTTTATGCCATATCTCATAGCCACATCTTTTGCGGTAACATTATCCTTTACCACTGCAAAAACATTCATAACAGCCTCCTATCCAAGTTCTTCCGTTTTCTGCTTTTTCACTTTTGGAAGTTCCGCTTTTCTCTGCTTTTCCATTTCCACTTGCTTCTGATGTTCTGCCAGCCTCTCTCTGACAGACACTCTCGCCCTTTCCTTTATTTCTTCTTTTTTCTGTTCCTTTATCTGTGGACTCTGTAAGGCTCCCAGCACTTTCTTTGCAACTGCCTGTGCCATTTTTCTAAAGCGTGCTTCCAAATTGTCAAGGCACTTCCCCACAAAATCTCTCTTGTCTTTTGGAGTTTTCCGCTCATCCGAAGTCAGCCATTTTTTATAACTGCGAAGCTCTGCTATATCTTCTGCTCTGGTATGCTCTGCCACTGTATCAGCTACGACCTCACACGCTTTTTCATAGGCATCATCCGCTATCTGCTCCACCATATTTTCCATATCCAAGACCTTCAAGGTAATGTCATCCAAAGCCGCCTGCATCTTGGCAATTCTCTTCTGCTGATTTTCTATGATATAGTCCTGCTTCTCCAAATAGCTTGCTCCACCATATTCCGGTTCATATTCAAGCTCCACACCGTTCTTCTGCCCAATATCCAAAAACAGCTTCCTGCACTCTGCATCAAAGCACATCTTCCGGTTATTGAATCGACTTCTCTTTTTTGTCGGGTCAGGTAATTCAAACCCCAACTCTTCCAGTGCTTTTTCCTGCTGTGGACAAAGCTCCCCATATTTATTCAGGGCATCATAGACTTGTCTTACATGAACATGAGGAGTGGCTTCATCCAAGTGCAATGCCCAGTCAAGAATGTGAACATGGCTACCATATCTTTTTTCAAATTCCTCAAAGAACTCTGCCACCACTTTTGCCAATACATCGGGTGTCACTGAACAATCAATATTACCAAGTTGCAATATACTCTCTTCCGGACAGGTCTTATTATTTTTCAGAACATCATCTGTCGTTCTGTTCCGTTCTGCGTGACCCGCTTTCTCATTTCTTTCATTTTGTGCATCCACATGGTCTCCGTAATGCTCAAAATAATATGCTTTTTCAATTCCCGTGAAAGTCATTTTCCTTTCCGATGTATCACCGTTCAAACAGTAACCCTGATAGCAGTCCCAGTAAACATTCAGCTTCGTTCTCTCGGCATCAATATGCTCACTGTTGGCTACATCAAAGTCTCTGTCATTGTGCTTTACATCATAAACACCATGCTTTCCGCTTCTTCCGTTGTGCCTTGAAGCTCTCATTTTCTCTTTGCTCATTTCTTCTTTTTCCTTTCAACTAACTTCCGTGGCGAAGCCAATTACTTGAGATTTTTTCGACAAGTAATACCCAGTACTTATTGTCGAAGCGACAATAAACTGGGCAAGGCTTCCGCCCTTGACCTGATGAAGGCTCTGCCTCTCAACTCCGACAAAGGTTGCACCTCTGTACTCTGCTCCGAAGGAGTTGAAAACTGCCACCACACAGCCGGTAGCACTGTTCAACTTCTTCGGTATGCCCTGCATTTCCTCTGGAAATTTGGGCATGAAAAAAGCACTCAAGATTATCTCTCAAGTGCTTTTTCCGAAATCCTATTCAGGTGTTCCGACTGTCGGTTTTAATGCAAGGCTTCCCACCGTTGCATACACTCCGTTCTCCCTATCCTGCTTACGGATTTCTTCTTTCATGGCTTGCAGTTTCTCACGCTTTTCACTCTTCACACGCTCCTCATATTTTCTCTGCCAGCCACTTTCTTTTCTGCGAAGATACTGCTGATGCCTCTTATCCTTAATCCGGTTAATTCGGTCTATCTCCGCCTGCTCTTCCGGTGTAAGTTCCACTTCCATTGCCGGTGGTACATACCGACCTA
>SFQZ01000184.1 GCA_004562915.1 bacterium | reverse complement strand
ATGTACTCCCGGCGATATAATAAAATATCGTATCAAATGAAAATAAAAACCTCTCAGATCGTTTAAGTATCCGAGAGATTTTTTAATTTTACTATACTATTACCTTGCATCCCGATTTCTTGATCGGCGATGATGCTGCTGATTTCTTTCTCTTTCGTTTACCAACTGCACCTTCGTATGAAGTCTTCCCAGAACACTTTCCCTCTGTTCCGGCTTTGGTTGTTCTGTTCCGGTTTTCAGCTTCCACAGTCTCAATTCTTCTTTGTACTCTGCTACAATCTCATATGCCTTATTGTAATTGACAAGAAATTCTTTTACTGTAGAATAACCGCTTTCCTTTACAATTTGCTTCAACTGATCTTTCATCTTAATAATACGTTTCTTACAATTATCAATTTTTGTTTGTGCCTCTCTTTTCTCTTTCCCTTTAAAGAACCCGGCAATGTTCTGTAACTCTTTTTCCAACCGTGGAAGTTCTACGCTTTCTGCCTGCCGGATTACTTTCAGCTGATTGTCCAATCTATATTTCAGATTTTCCATCTGCTTAAATTCCTGAATATCAATTTCAAGTTTCGGTTTCGGCGGTATCCGCAGTTTCTGAATATATTCCATCATAAATTTAACAGCCGCTGTCAATATCGTTCGGAAGAATCCCGGCTGTCTTCCATTGTCCTTAATAGATTGGTTGATCTTATCTGTGATTTCGGTCTTCTTCACTTCCAATATCTTTTCCTCTGGTACACCCTCAACCAACGCCACATCTACTGTCCGATTCCATTCCTGTCTGACTGCATTATCCGCTTTGATCTCCGACGCTTTCGGATTGTTTTTCCCGATTTTCTTCGTTGCCAGATACACACTTCCCGACTGGAAAACCGAAAGTTTTTTCGATTCCTCCTTTACATATTCGTTGATCAGGTTCGTGTAAGTTTCTTTCACTTCTCTGGTAAAAACTTTACTTTTGAAATATTCCTTTTTCGGTGTAAAGATATGGCTCTCGTAAATTTCTCCTTTCGGAATAATACGACACCCTTCCCGGATATTTTCGTCTGCGTCCAATATCTCTTTTTTTGTCCGGACATGTTTCCCCTTTTCGTTGTAAAACATATTCCGGGTAGCAGTTTTAATCTGCGGTTCTTTCAACATTTCCCGTTCACTGAATACCAGATGGATATGATAATTGGTCTTAACCTTATTATGATGAAGCGCTGCACAGCACTCCACTCCATATTGAAAATGAAACTGTTCTCCGAACAAGCGTACTACTGATTCCGGCGGGTACTCAACAAAATTTTCCGGTAATGCAATAATCAATTCTCTACCTTCAATACATTTTCCTTTCGTTCCGCTTGCCCTAAAATCCTTCTGATTTTCTCTTGCAAGATTCTTCCAAAACTCCGGTGTTGCTCCACCCGTTTGATACACGGCATATAAGTATTCTTGCCGCTTTGGATTAGAAATATAATCCACTCTTCCTCTGACATCTGGTAATTTATTATTCCTGATAAATGAATGTCTTCTTATAGGCTACTCCTTTCTCCGGTAGGTACACCGGTATGCTTTTTGTGAGTAGATGCATAGGCATCTGTTTACGAACTGATTGCCGTATCCGGCATAAGCCTCGCAGAGCGAAATACACAGAGCATAAACGAAGTTTGTGCGATGGGTGTATTTCGCTCTCATACGCCGAGGGCTTGTAATACAGCTTCGGCAGGTGCTACAGTGTTCCGCCTGCACTCCCGTCTTAGGCATTTCCGCTCTCTTTTATTTGCCCGTATCCGGGCTGCCTTTTTTATGACCGACAGCAAATTCTTATCTTGAATTTACAAAATACCCGTATAAGCGTATAAACGTATATTTCATACTTTAAAAAACTCATAAACCTTTGATTTTACAGGCAATATACGCATATACGCTTATGTGGGAACTTCTTTTTTATCTGTATTTCATCGGTATCAGCAAGCGCTGTCAATGCGTATCTGTGTATGAATCCCCTGAAATCCTCTTGCACTTTTCCCGTTATCAGAAGTGATATTGGTGGAATATCTGATATGATATTTCTTTTCGTTTTCCTTCAGGTATCCCGAAAAGCTTTTAGCACTCATAGGCTTTTCCGCATTGTCTTCACACCAGCGGCAATATGCCTGATACAGATTTCTTGAAGTCGCTGTTGTATTTTCTTCCAACCGGACATATCCTGTTGATCTCATAAAAGCTATAACATTGTTTCCAGATTCCATTGCTTCATGGAGATTTTTCTTTGCTCGCTCACTGAGAGTAAATCGGTAATCGTTTTTCAATAGCCGTTTCAGTCCTTCTAAACACCAAAGAAAAATATCATCCTTTTCTTTTTGTAATTTTTCAATGAGATACGGATCATCTACTCTTCCCGGCGGTACATCCTTTACAGTAAGGATAATCTGTCTGCGGTAAAATCCGTAAGAACGATCATGCAAAGCACTCAGGCTCCCGTTTCCAAAACAGAGGAACCGGACATACAAACTTCCCTGAACACTCTGCTTTGACTTCCGTTCCAAATCCATCTTGTCCTCCAAAGTAACAATAGATTTGATATAGTTGGTATCTTTTAATGCTTCCAGTTTCATATCATCATCCACCATCAGAAGTCTGTGTTCCAGATCTGCTCTTGCAAAACGGTTATGCTCTACTTTCTGAATACTGCTTACATTCATATTTGTGCCGAGAATCCGACGCATAACCAGACCAATCCGGGATTTTCCTTCTCCACCTTTCCCCAGCACAATCAGAAGTTTCTGTGCTTTATTTGATGGAATCAAGCAGTATCCCATATACTCCTGTAAAGTAGCAATATCTTCCTCTTCCAACAACTCTGATAAGAATTTCAGCCAGCGCATTGGTGTTGGTTCTCTATTTTCATAATTCACCGGAAGGCGATTCAGGCAAAAATCTTTCTCACTCGTAAATTTCCCGTCCAAAAAATACGTTCCATTATTCACATGAATCCGATCTAACTGTACCGGAAGTTCGCCGGAATGTGCTTCCAATCGAAGAACCTCTAAAAGCTGTTTTACTTTCTTGGAGATTCCTTTTGTAAGAACCGGCTTCAACATTCCGTAAATTTCTTTTTCCACTTCACTATCCGGTATCATTCCGTCATAACCGAAAAACACACCATTGATACATTTTAAGGGCATTTTCTGCAGGAAATTTTCACAGAATGCCACTTCATCAATCTGCCCTTCGTCATACCAATCCATTGAAAATGTCTGCGTTGGCTTTTCTCTTTTATCCAACGCATTTTCCAGTTTTTTCATTGTTCTTTCGTCTATATTTTTCCATTCGTTTTTCAAGTTTCTCTACCTCCTTTCCTTGTTCTAACAGGAACTCTATCCTGTCCTGTAATTCTTCATCCAGCAGAATATCCAGATAATAACTCACTTTCTCAATCTGCTGACACGATTCAATAAATTCCTCTTTCCAACCATCCTCTAAATTTCCAGGTGCATATTTTATTTTCCATTCTTCCAGCAGATGAAGATAATCGGATAATATTCGGATGCATTCTCTTACCCACTGCTCAAATTTTTGTTCTGTCTGGTAGGGTGTTCTTTTAGCAACTTCTTTCTTTTTACGGATCTTCCGCTTTAAGTTTGATTCCTTTGGCAAAGCAATCCGAAAATCATCTGCCAGCTTTTTTGCAGCTTCATACTGTGATATTCCAAACATTCTTGCCGCAAAATCTATGGAATCTCCACCGACATTACAGGCAAAACAATGATAAGTTTGATCAATCTTCATGCTGGGATTTTTGTCATTATGAAACGGACAACACGCCATTCCATTTCTCTGCACCTTTACTCCATATAGTTCGGCAACCTGTCTTGCAGTCACCTGCTCTTTCACCTGCTCAAAAATATTCATTCTCCCTCCCTGCCCTTTCGGACAAGTCCCTGAACAAATATTCTGGAATTGTAGTTTTCAAATTCTCGTGATATACTTAACTTGCGAAACAGGTATATCAGAACATCTGATTATCCGGGAACTTGTCCAGGTCATTGACTTGGGCATTTTCTTTTTGTTTTTCTCCATCGCCGTTCTCCTTATCTCTTTTCTTCCAGCATATCTGCAAGTGCCTTTTGCTGATCGGGATATAAATGCCCATATGTGTTCAGAGTAATTCGGATGTCTGTGTGTCCGAACCTTTCTTTGATCAACAGCGGTTGAATGCCCTGATTGATAAGAAATGCGGCATGACTGTGCCCTTACGGTATAATTACGACAAACCGGAAAAGCCCCGTAGAATCAAGGGTTTTGAGGTTTTCAGTCTGGTTTTTTCATCCTTTTCCAAACCGAAAA
>SFQZ01000183.1 GCA_004562915.1 bacterium | reverse complement strand
ACTACTACCTCCGTATTCTGTTCTTTTGTTCATCAAAGTTGAAATATCCGGCGAAACTGCCTTTGAATTTTGAACCGCTTTGGATAACGGTTGTTCAGACGAATAGATTTTATTTGTCCGGATCGGACTCCGTCTGAGATTTTGATGTGTGATTAGTATAGCACAGAGATTTCTCTTTGCACAGCCTCTAAATATATAAAACTACCGGAAATGCTTCCCAACATCTCCGATAGTTTTCCCCAACCTATTATAGTTTAAACTAACCAGGTTCAATCCCCTCTAATCTAATATTCCCTGTTCTTTCCCCTTCAGGATCGCCTGGACTCTGCTGTTAACTCCCAGCTTTTTATACAAATTATAAATATGGCTCTTTACCGTCGGGAGTTTCAGGTTCAGTTCTTCGCAGATCTCCGCATTGGTAAGTCCGCGGTTAATATCCTGAAGTATGATGGTTTCCATCATCGTCAGATGTTCTTCTGTCGCTTCTTCAGCGGAACGACTGATCCTCGCTTCTCGTCTGGCGCACCGGAGTACGACTTCCATGTAGTCTTCTTTTGGCATGCGAAGTACATTTCCGTAATTGTATTTTTTCTTCCTGTGCCAGCCGCCCGGGGAGTTTTTGCTCAGCCAGTCAATGTATTCCTCCAGTACTTCTTCGCCCTTTTTTTCATACACCGTGTAAAATCCGACATAGCGGGCTTCACCGGAAACCATAAAGGATTCGATCGTTTTACGAAGTGCCTGACCGTGCAGGCCTTCATCCCAGAAAATAACAGCCTGTTGGAACAGTAATTCCGCCAGATATTTATTGCGCCGGTAAAACTGGAGATACGGAATTAAATGGCGAAGTATTTTTTCGGAACGTTTATACTGGTTCAAGTGCAAATATCCTTTTACCTGGCAAAACAGCTGATCGTAATTATCTTCTTTTACGGAGATTCCCATGGTTTTATCGGACCTGAGCAGCCACCTTGTGAGGCGTTCCTGTTCATTTCTAACGGGAGCGAACAAACTGCTGACTGCTTCTGTATTTTTTAGGCAAACCTGATTTTCTTCCTTCATCAAAGAATTTTCCAGGCTGGAAATCTGTTCTTTGTGGTCTTCTTTCGGTGCCAGACGCTGCAATTTATATAGAAGATACAGCTTTGCCAGGCGCTGCTGCCACGGGCTCCTTCTGGAATTCTCTGCATCTTCCTGTGCGAAAAGCAATTCCCAGTCTTCCATAGGAATGGTGTCTTTGCGTTCCGTCTCAAGATAATAGTCGATTCGCGCCAGTTGATAACATTTCCACTCTTCTTTCCCCAAATGCTCCTTCCATAGCTTTGCCTTCCGGTTCTCTTCACGCTTTGTACAGGCAAAAAGTCTGGATAGGTCCCGCACTCCGCAGAGATATGTATGGGAATTTCCCAGGATATTATATAAATGGAAATGTTCTTTCTCCCGGCTATATTGCTCCAGCAGCCCAAGCCAGAAGTCCAGATCAAGATCCGGTTTCAGGAAGGTCAGATTTAAGTAAATTTCCCTTTTCTCGTGTGCATCTTTCTCAGAAATGTTCAGATTCTGTATTTCCAGATTTATGCCGTCCGGTTTTTGCCTTGTGTAACAATAAACGCCTCTCAGATAGCACAGTCTGGGGTCGGTTTCTTTCCATCCCATGACCTCTGAATAAGGGATTTCCAGAAATGGAATTTTTGCATAATTCTGAAGCATACACGCGCGATAGGCTTCCTCATCATGAGACTTTTTCAGGCAAAAAAGCGCCTCTGCTACATTTCCGTTCTGATGATACCAGTTTGCAAGATGTTTCCAGAAAATCGGATTCGTCTCCGGAAAATGCATATCCCGAAACATGGGGGCTATTTTCCATCGTTCTTTCTCTTTGTCATATTCCAGAAGCCCTTTGCGGCATAAATCCTGCAGACTATCTGACGCCCACGGAAGCTGCCAAATCTCCCTGCACATTGTTTCATTTATCCATGGGCAAATCACAGCCCGGCGCATGATTTCATTTTCTTCTGCTGAGAGCGTATCCAAAATGTATTTCTTAATATACGCCGTTATCTCATACGAAGCTTTTAACTCCCGGGCATTTCTTCTGGCAGCGGGTGGATCCGCTTGCGATAATCGAAGCATCATATCCACACATCCGGCCCATCCCCCGGTCTGTTCATAGATTTCAACGGGATCAAGATCACTCTGAAAATGATTCGTCAGGCTGCGAATGTCTTTTTCCGTAAAACGCAGATGCTCCTGTGAAATGATCTGCATCTTTCTTTTCCATATCAGATTCAGAAATCCCTCATGCGGCCGCTCCCGCCCGATCAGAATCGCATGCCATCCTGCCGGAAGGTTCCAAATACAGTCTGATATCTTCTTTATCGTAACCTCGTCAAGCACCGAATGCATGTCCTCAAAAATAATCCATCCTGGTTTCGTCCATTCTTCCCGGCTCTTTACCATTTCATCAAGCTTTTTAATAGATTCTGCTTCTTCTTTCATTTCCAGAATATACGCTTCTATATCCGGATTTTTCCCAAGCAAAAGTCTGACAGCCGTTGTCTTCCCCGACGCTGCTGCTCCTTCTATATAAATAGAAGGGCATTCTTCCATTCCCCTCTCAAGTATCGCCGTCTTATCTATGTAAAATTGTTCTGCCGTAAGCGTTACATATGGGCTACTCTTCTCCATTTTCCTTATCCTCTGTAAGAATTCCTCCATCAATCAATTGATCTAAAAACTCCCGAATATCTTCTCTGGCGACACTTTCTTCTACCTCATACTCATTTAATATGCCCTGAACGATCTGGTCAAATGTAACCTCATTCTGAAGCATGTTCCAAATGGATACCCCTACTTCATTTACCGTAATAAGTCCATTAAACTCTATCACCGTCTTCCCGACCGGAATAATAACATAGTCACCCGCAATTTCCCGTAAAACAAATTCTTTCTCCAACTTCATATTGCTTCTCCCTCCGTAATTCGAAACTCATCCATAATCCTCTGTAAAATTGCAGCAATTATCATTTATCAAGAATCTTATACTGCTTCAGCAGCTCCACACGCCTGTTCCCGATAGCCACAGCCTGAGCCGCATCATTGTTCTGGCTTTTGCTGGTTTCCTGACGATATTTTAAAATTCGGCTGACCCACGCAACCGGCAACAGCATCGGATACTTTTTCAGGTATGGGTACCGTCTTTCCATACTTTTCACCGGCGGGAACAGCGTCTTCATAACAGAATGCTCCGCCTTTTTTCCCTGTTTTTGCGCAGAAACCGCATTCAAGGTAATGTTGCTGCTATGCTTCCTACTCATCGTACCATCTCCATAAATACCGGCATCCAACAGGTCATCCAGCATCAGCTGCTCGTCCACCTGAATCTCTTGCCATTCCTTCGGGTAACCGGCCAATACCGGGTCAAACGTCAGATACTTCTTCCCAATCCGGAACAGTGCTGCCGTAAATACATCAGCATGGATCTCCTTGCATTGCTGCAAGATTCGAATCCAGTCAATCTCTTTTCCATAATGATTGGCAAAGAGGACCATATCACAGACCTGCCGGATTCCAAAGCCACTATGCAGGAAGTGCTTAAACGCATGGCAGATCAGATAGAATAAATGGTCTGTATGGTCCATGGTGACTACCTCTTCTCCATCAATGGATACCTTGACTGCCCTATCCTGAACTTTTTTGAAAAAGCGATTCAAATCTCCATACGCATCAGACTTAGGCGGAAAGAGGCACTTATGTAATTCGATGTAAAGTGGACTTCCCGGCTTTCCATATGGGACTTCGTGTTCTGTATGAATATCTTGTCCCTGGCCTGCGGGCTGCATTCCGTAATCCAGCATGGCCTGGTGGCAGAGGTCAAATTGGTCTTCGGGGATTAGAATGTCTTCGTCACCGGACATCCGGTAATCCGGGTTTGGATATAGATTGCGGCATACGATTCCTTTTACGACCAATGCATGGATACCGGATTGGCGTAGATGGCGGAATAGGTTCAGGAATTCGTTGGTTTTCATTGTCTGTAACATGACTGAATGGATTGTCAGTTGTTTTGCGCGCATGAAAATCTGCGGATCTGCGGTCCGGGCGGCGGGACAATCGTATACGGCTTCGTAGATCATGGGGAGGACATGGTGTACGGAGGCGATGCGGAATAATGAAATCCAATCTTGGGATGACAGAGCTTCACTCCATGTAACTTTTTCATTTTTTAATGCGGCTTTCAAGGCCGGTAAAAATACATTTCTTTTTGTGTCCATAGGTATCCTTCCGTGTTTTATCCTGATAAATCAGTTTGGAACTGATGATTATCGTAATGATTTCTGGCATAT
>SFQZ01000042.1 GCA_004562915.1 bacterium | reverse complement strand
GCAACATAGAAAATGTATAGAAGTTCCACTCCATGAGAGCATTATCTCATGAAATAAGGAGATTGTCTAAACGGTGGGTTATTAAGCGCTTACAAAATAATGCAAATTTGACATCGAGTATGAAAGAAAAACAATAATCTATTTGACAGACCATAAAACAAGGGCATATAGGTAATATAAAAAGAAGTAATCTATTCGCCGATACATAAAATGCAAATAGATAGATAAATTGAAAAACAGTGGGCTATTTGCCGGAGGCTAAATAAAAGGGAACAGGTCACGGAACATGTTCCCTTATCTTACAATTGAGTGACTCAGGTAAGACAAGGGGATTTGTTGGCACTCCTGCACTCCCCCGGGGAAACCCCATATTTTGCCTCGAATACTTTATAAAAATGGGTTCAACGGACAGGGGACAGACCTGTGTCCCGTATTTGTGGACACAGGTCTGTCCCCTGTCCGTTTCGTTTTCCGTTTTAGCATATAGCTGGCTGCTGCTGTGTGATGCAGTGGATGTTTCCCCCTCCATAGACAATTTCCCGGGTCATGACTCCTACAGCTTTCCGGTCAGGAAAAAGTGTCTGTATCTGAGAAAGAGCAAGTGCATCGTTTTTATCTCCGTATTGGGGAACGATGACTCCGCCATTTACAATCAGAAAATTCAGATAAGAGGCGATACACAGTTCTCCATCTTGACGTTCTATACTGCCGGGGACTTTGTCAATGCAAAAATCGCCTCGCATGACAGGTTCTTTCGTACAGCAGATTTTATGTACTTTCAGTTTTCGTCCTTTGGCATCTGTCATCTGACACAGAGTATGGTAGGCGTCCTGTGACTGACGGTAGAAAGGGTGTTTTTTGTCATCGGTATAGATGCATGCCACCTCTCCGGGTCTAATAAAGCATGCCACATCATCAATGTGACCATTGGTTTCGTTTGGATCAATTCCGCATTTTAGCCATAGAACTTTTTCGCAATTTAAATAAGCACAGAGTTTTTCTTCAATTTCTTTTTTGGTTAAATGTGGGTTGCGTCCGGCACTTAATAAACACATTTCCGTGGTAAGGACAGTGCCTTCACCGTCCACATGAAAAGCTCCTCCTTCCAGTACAAAATGATCGGTGCGGTAGCTGTCAATCTGCTCCAGTTCGCAGATTTTCCGGGCAACAAGGTCATCTTGATTCCATGGAAAATAAAGACCATCCACAAGACCGCCCCAGGCGTTGAAAGTCCAGTCACAGGCTCTCAGTTCCCCATTATCATTTGTTAGAAAACTGGGACCGCTGTCTCTAACCCAGGCATCATTTGAAGACATTTCTACAACGGAAATTTCTGTGGGCAGTTGCTCCCGGCAGTTAACATATTGAGAAGAAGAAACCAACATGGTAACAGGCTCAAACTTCGAGATAGCCTGAGCTACCATACGGTAAGCTTTCTGTGCCGGTTTGGCTCCGTCTCTCCAGTTATCCGGCCGTTCCGGCCAGATCATCCATACTTTTTCCTGCTTTTCAAATTCTCCCGGCATACGGAAACCGTCTTTTTTAGGTGTTGAATTGGTGATTCGTTTTGCCATATTTCCACCTCCGGATCATATGCCGTGTGTGAGGATTGTCTGATACATATCCGGGCGGCGGTCACGGAAAATACCCCACTGGCGCCGCTTGACTGCGATACGGTCCAGATCCAGTTCTGCAACCAGAACTGTTTCATCGGTACGGTTGGCCTCCGCTATTTTTCCACCGGTTTCATCTGTGATAAAAGAGGAACCGTAAAAAGTCATTTCTGTATCATTCACTTCATCTCTTTCTGTTCCGATGCGATTGGAAGCAATTACAGGCATTACATTGGCAGCGGCGTGTCCCTGCAAACATCTCTGCCAGTGATCTTTGGAGTCAAAAGGAAGATAGAGTTCATTTCCTATAGCAGTAGGGAAAAGAAGCATTTCAGCTCCTTTCAGTGCAAGACACCGGGCTGTTTCCGGGAACCACTGATCCCAGCAGATACCGAGACCGATTTTGGCGTAGGCAGTATTCCACACAAGAAAACCGGTGTCGCCCGGTGTAAAATAAAATTTTTCTGCATAGGGAACACCGTCCGGAATATGGGTCTTACGGTAAATGCCAAGAATACTTCCGTCTGCATCAATCATAGCGACACTGTTAAAGGCTTTGTTGCCTGCTCGTTCATAAAAACAGACGGGAATTACCACCTTTAGTTCGGCGGCAACCTGCTGAAAACGATTTACTGCAGGATTTTCATCTAGCGGAGTGGATAACTCCAGATAGTCAAAATTATGATGTTGACAAAAATACGGATGTTCAAATAATTCCTGCTGCAGAATGATCTGCGCACCTTTTGCTGCAGCCTCCCGAACCAGGCGTTCTGCCTTGTCAAGAGTCTCTTTGGCATCCCAGGAGCAGCTCATCTGAGTTGCAGCAACTTTTACTTTTCGCATAAGATTAGCCTCTCTTTCCGGTATGGATATTAAATGGAATAAAGTGGGCAAGTCCACTTCAACTCCTTATATAAAAAAGCACCCCAAAATTGGGATGCTTCTTCGCATAGTTATGTGGTTGATAGCCATTATCATAACCGAAGGAAAAAGAAAATGCAACAGGAAACCTTGATTTCTTGACATTTTTTTGCTTCACAGATATAATAATCGGAAGAGACCGGATATACGTGTCAGGATAAGACAGAGTGTAAAAAGTATAAAAGATAGAATATAAAAGATAGAATATAAAAGATAGAATATAAAAGATAGAATATAAAAGAGGATTATTATTATGTATTACAAGATTCCCATAGAAACATCTGCCCGTCACCTGCATCTGTGCCGGGAAGATTTTGAAAGGTTATTTGGTGAAGGAAAAGATCTGACTCCTGTCAAGGAACTGAGCCAGCCGGGACAGTTTCTGGCAAAAGAAAGACTGACCGTGATCGGACCGAAAGGAATGTTTAAAAATGTGGCGATTATCGGACCTCTGAGAAACGTGACACAGATGGAGATCAGTGTGACGGATGCCAGGAAAATGGGAGTTCCGGTGGTGATTCGCCAGTCGGGAGATATCGAAGGCACTCCGGGTATGACACTGGTCAATGATTTGGGAAGTGTAGAGCTGGAGGAAGGTGTTATGGTGGCAAAGCGTCATATCCATATGACACCGGAACAGGCCATGCGCATGCACGTAAAAGACAACGAAGAAGTTTTTGTGGTTACAGAAAGCTATAACCGTTCTATGATTTATGGAGATGTAATCGTCCGCATCAGTGAAAATTTCCGTCTTGCCATGCATGTGGATACGGACGAAGCCAATGCCCTTGCCGGTGACGAACAGGCATTTGGGGTAATACTAAAGCTGTTTGAGGGTGGTTCTTATAATATGCATATGTGGGTGGAAGAATTGCTGTGGGGAATAAACCGATAGGAAAAGAATTTTATCTTGCATTTTCAAAAATCCTATAGTACAATGAAAAAAATTCGGAAGGGGCCGTGTATATCACGGCTTCTTTTTTGCATCATAGGAAAGTGCTTCAAATTTTCTTATCATAGAGAAATGATACAAAAACCCTCCGGGGGATGCACACGATACGCAAAGGAAAGCGGTGATAGTGGATGAAAACATTGGAGAACAATGATTGGCTGACGTTGAATAATATCATTTATAAAATTTATACAACGGAAGATTTTGACAGGATGAGAGAAATGCTTCTGGAGCATTTGAAAATGATGATTGATTTTGACAGTGCAGATTTTTATCTTGCAGATCCGGAAAAGGAAGATAATCTTGTGAATCCTGTTGTTTATAACTGTGATGAAAATTATTCAGATCAATATGAAAAACTGGATTACAGTAAGGGGATTCTGTATGGGGGACGCAGCATGGTCTACCGGGAAACGGATATCATCTCGGATGAAAAGCGGGTGGAGACAGAATATTATCGAAAGATGTATAAGCCTAACGGATGGCATTATTCCCTTCAGATGGTGCTGGGAAGACGGAAAAAATTTCTGGGAGTGGTTACATTTTACAGGACCATCGGAAAAGAGGATTTCAAGTACAATGATATTTTTCTTTTAGATATGCTGAAAGATCATTTGGCATATCGGTTGGACTGGGAAGCAGAACATACGGGAACGGATGCTGAAAAAATCAGTATTCAGGAAGCGGCCAAACGCTTTGATTTGACGCGGAGAGAAACTACGATTTTACAGTGTCTTTTGCAGGGGATGAGTAATGAGGAAATTTCCCACGAACTGGTCATCAGTGTGAATACCATAAAAAAACATATACTGAATCTGTATCGTAAACTGGGTATAAATAACCGGGTACAGATGTTTAAAATGATACGCGAGTGTGAGTAACTACTTCTTTTTAAGTAAAAAAATTACTTTTCAGGTGAATTGTAATTAGAAAATGAAAAGCGTATAGTATGGGTAATTAAAGCGAGGGTGCTGAAAAAAGCATTCTCGTTTTTTTGTTATATAGGATATTCGTCCCCTATATGAAAAATGAATTGTCAGGAGGAGAACAATTATGAAAGAATTAGTTATTATTATCCGACCGGAGAAACTGGAGATTGTAAAAGAAATTTCCGACAAATTCAGTTGTGGCGGTATGACTATTTCCAGCGTAATGGGATGTGGTACACAGAAGGGTTTTGACGGTGAGACCGGTGTAAATCAGATAAAAGGTTTTAAGACTACAATCAATCTTCTGCCGAAGATCCGGGTGGAGATTGTGATGGAAGATGATAAGGTGGAAGATATTATTGCAGAGATTCGGGATAAAGTTGCTGATGGTCATGTGGGAGACGGAAAAATCTTTATCCGAAATATCGAAGGAGTCATAAGAATCCGTACCGGTGAACGCGGTACGAAAGCATTATAAAAGCATTAAAAAGAGGTGATATGGTTTGCCGGATATGAGAAAAGTAATGGTTAGAATCGAAAATGTGAATAAGATATACAGTGGTAATAATCATGTTGTAAAAGACCTGAATCTGGATGTATACGAAGGGGAGTTTCTCACACTGTTGGGATCTTCCGGGTGTGGAAAGACAACAACGCTCCGTATGGTAGCCGGATTTGAGCAGCCTACCAGTGGTACGATCTTGGTGGAAGGGGAAAATATAGAGGAAAAGGAGCCATTTGAAAGAGATGTCAACACGGTATTTCAAAGTTACGCATTATTTCCTCATATGACGATTTACGACAATGTGGCATATGGACTAAAGATGAAGAAAGTTCCGAAAGCGGAGATGAAAGAACGTGTCCTGCATATGCTGGATCTGGTACAGCTGGGAGGATTTGAGAAACGATATCCATCACAGCTTTCAGGAGGGCAAAAGCAGAGAGTTGCAATTGCCAGAGCACTGATCAACTGTCCGAAAGTGCTTCTTCTGGATGAGCCATTGGGGGCACTGGATCTGAAATTGAGAAAGCAGATGCAGCTGGAATTGAAGCGGCTTCAAAGAAAACTGAACATTACGTTTATTTATGTAACCCATGACCAGGAAGAAGCACTGACCATGAGCGACCGTATCGCTATTATGAATGCCGGAGTCCTGGAACAGGTGGGAACCCCCACAGAAATCTATGAAAACCCGGCGACAAAATTTGTAGCTACCTTTATCGGAGAGACGAACCTTTTTGAAGGCTGTGTCAGCAGCGTGAGCGGAACAGATATCTCTGTGGCTATTGAATCGGGCAGCATTATAGCCCGGGGAGAAGGATTTAAGATGGGCGAGCTGGTAGCTGTCTCTGTTCGACCGGAAAGAATGAAATACGCAAAAGAACCGGTAGATGGATTTACCATCAAGGGTATCGTAAAAGAGCAGGTTTATGTAGGGTCTGTGCTGAAAACCATCGTAATGCTTCCGAATGGAAATGAAATCCGTATGGAAAGGCTTTCCGGTGAACAGCTTCCCGAACGGGGAACCGTGTATCTTTACTGGGAGCCGGAAGATGCCAGAGTGATTCATTCTCTCAGTGATGTATTCTTTGATGCGGTGGAAAATATGAAGCTTGCGTAGATAATGTCAGGAGGACGAGCTATGAGTGTAAAAAGTATAAAAGCCGGGGAAGCCTACATCCGTGAAACTGAGTGCCGTCAGGAAGGGCACAAAATGATGCGAGCGATCCGAAGAAAAATGCCGGTGGTCACCATGGTGGGACCTGTGACGCTTTGGCTGGGTTTTTTTATTGCCATTCCGCTTTTGTATGTGGTGGTGATGAGCTTCTGCAGTATTGATCAGTATTATAATATCCAGTACCAGTTTACATTGGAAAATTATCGAAGATTGTTTGATCCCAATTATGTCCAGATTTATGGACAATCTATCTTGATTGCGGCAATTACTACGATTCTCTGTATTCTGCTGGGATATCCGTTTGCATTCTGGATCGCAAGGACTACAAGCAAGAAAAAAGCTCTTTTATATATGCTGGTAATTATTCCGTTTTGGACCAATTCTTTGATCCGTATTTATGGGTGGAGAACTTTTCTGGGAACAAATGGATGGATGAATCAGTTTCTTCAGCTCGTGCACATTACCAGTGGACCGGTAGAATTTCTATTTAACAGGGGAACTACTATACTGGGTATGGTTTATTGTCTGATTCCGTACATGATCCTTCCTTTATACACAGCGATTGAAAAGTTGGATACCAGCCTGCTGGAAGCATCAGCGGATCTGGGAGCCAAGGTGCCCTCTACCATGTTCCGTATCATACTTCCATTGACAGCCAGCGGAATTTTCTCCGGATCCATTATGGTGTTTATTCCCTGTCTGGGATACTTCTTTGTAGCTGATATTCTGGGCGGAGGCAATTCAGATGTGATCGGAAATCTGATCGAGCGTCAGTTCCAGAGCGGAAATAACTGGCCGCTGGGAGCTGCGTTGTCAATCATTCTGATCGTCATCACTCTGCTTCTGGTACAGCTCTATCAAAAATGCGGCGGCGATATGGAAAGTCTGGGGGTGTAAGATATGAACAGACGAAAAAAGAAAAAGATCAAAAAGGGAATCAGCATTGTATATTGTTCTATGTTTTATTTGTTTTTATTTTTGCCGATTGTGGTGATCGCTGTGAACTCTTTCAATGCGACAACTACAAAACCATATCTTTCCTGGAAAGGATTTACCCTGGACTGGTATGCAAAATTATTTGAAAATGAAGCGTTGCTCAGTTCTTTCGGAAATACCATGATCATTGCTGCAGCAAGCACAATCCTGGCTACCATGATCGGAACACTGGCTGCGGTAGGAATGTACAAATACCAGTTCCGGGGAAAGAAAACCATTGACGCACTTTTGTACATTCCGGTGGTTATTCCGGAGATTGTTCTTGGTATTGCACTGCTGACATTGTTTTCAAGAACCAATATTCCGAGAGGAATGCTCAGCCTGATACTTGCTCATGTAACTTTCAGTATACCGTTTGTAATCTTCAATGTAAGAGCAAGACTGGCAGGATACGATAATTCTGTGGAGGAGGCATCTATGGATTTGGGAGCCAACCGGATCATGACATTTATACATATTACCCTGCCGATTTTGGCACCGGGAATCGGAGGAGGAGCCTTGCTGGCATTTACCTTATCTATTGATGACGTAATCATCAGCTACTTTACCAATGGGCAGACAAAGACATTTCCGCTGAAGGTTATGGAAAGTATCAAGAGCGGAGTTGCCCCGGATGTGAATGCACTGTCGGTTCTGATACTTCTTGGAACCATCCTTTTGGTAGTGTTTACACAAAGTGGTTTATTTCAGAAAAAACATGTATAAGCAAACATAACTATACAAAAATAAGAAGCCCGGTAATCTTTCCGGCAGAGGAGGAAATATTATGAAAAGAAGAGTTATAAGTGTATTGTTGATAACCGTTATGGCATTGTCCCTTACCGCCTGTGGAGGAGGAGGCAGCAGTGAGAACAGTTATAAAGACGGAGGAGAACTGAATCTGTATGTGTGGACCGAATATATTCCGGATTCTGTAATCTCGGATTTTGAAGATGAAACAGGAATCAAGGTGAATATGTCTACATTTTCTTCCAATGAAGACATGCTGGCAAAAGTAAAATCTGAGTCCGAAGGTGCCTTTGATGTGATCCAGCCCAGTGATTATATGATTGAGCAGATGATCGCACAGGACATGCTGGAAAAAATAGATACAGAGAAACTGACGAATTTGTCCAATATCGGTGAGGAATATCTGAATCCTTCCTATGATCCGACGGGTGAATATTCTGTGCCTTATATGGGTGGTGTGGCTGCCATAGCAGTCAATACGGATAAAATTAGTACAGAAGTTACAAAATATGCAGATCTTTTTACGGAAGATTTTAAAAACAGTCTTGTAGTTCTGGATGATTTCCGGGCAGTGATCGGTATGTCCGCCAGAAGCATCGGATACAGCATGAATGAGACAGATACGGCAAAACTGGATGAAATCAAAGCACAGACTCTCAGCCTGAAGGACAATGTAAAACTGTATGACAGCGACAGCCCGAAATCCGCTTTGATCTCCGGGGACTGTGCAGCAGGTTACTGCTGGAATGCAGAAATCGCATTGGCAATGGATGAAAATCCTTCGATTGAAATCGTATATCCGGAAGAAGGTGCTTACCTGTTCATGGACAACTGGGCAATTCCGAAAGGGGCAAAAAATGTAGAAGCTGCTACTGAATTCATCAACTATATGCTGAAAGCAGAAACAGCACAGGCTGTATCGGAAGAATTCCCGTATCTGCAGCCGAATGATGCGGCAGTAGAGCTGCTGGGTGAAGACTATGTGAACAATCTTGCTAAAAATGTTCCGGCGGATGTGATTGAAAAAGGAGAATACATCCAGAATCTGGATACAGACACACTGGCAATTTATGACGGTATCTGGACAGAATTGAAGAAATAAAAATAAGTCATGGGGCAGTCCTGAAAAGGAATTAAGGTTCTGATTTTCATCGTTTGTCAGAAATTTTTGTTTCTGGTTTTACCGATGGCAGAGTTAAGGAATGATCGTGGTTCGGGAGTGATGATATTTGTAGAGAGAGATTTGAGAGACGGTTATGAAGGTACGAAGTTAAAAATGAGAATGATTTTAACTTGGATATTAGCTGCCGCAAAATCATCTGCTTTGATAACTTTGCGGCAGCTTCCATCTACAATGATAAAAGAAATGGATTAGATTGTCATAATTCCCAACGCATTTAATATAGAAGAAATTAATATAATGATAATACATACAGGTGCCACATATTTGATCATGACAACAAACAGCTTCTCCCGTTTAAACGGTGAGTTCAGTTTGACTTCTTCAGAAATTGCCACCGGTTTGACTATATAGCCGATAAAGAAGCAAGTAAGAAATGCCACGATCGGCATCAGAATACTATTACTTATGAAATCGAAGAAGTCAAGAAAACTCATGCCCATAGGCTGAATATGTGACCACACTCCAAATCCCAGAGAGGAAGGCATCGCTACTGCCAGACTGAACAAAGTGACAATGACAGTGGAAAGTTTTCTGTTCCAGTGAATTTTGTCACACAGAATAGAAACAATTGTTTCCATTAACGAGATGGAGGAAGTCAGTGCAGCAAAAAGTACCAGAATAAAGAACAGGGCACCAATCATTGTTCCCAGAGGCATGGAATCAAAAACTTTCGGAAGCGTCACAAACATAAGCCCCGGCCCTGCATTGATGGCGGAAGCGTCACCGCCGTTAAATACAAATACTGCAGGAACAATCATCATACCTGCAAAAAAGGCGATTCCTGTGTCAAAAATCTCAATCTGGGACACGGATTTTTCCAGATTAACATCTTTTTTCATATAAGATCCATAAGTGATCATTATACCCATAGCCAGTGACATGGAATAAAACAGCTGCCCCATGGCTGCCACTACCGTGGTAATGGAAAAATGTTTAAAATCAGGTTTGAGGTAGTAGACAAGACCTGAGAAAGAGCCAGGAAGCGTAACCGAATAAATGGCAATTCCCACAGTCAGAATTACCAGAAGCGGCATCAGTGCTTTGCTGACTTTTTCGATCCCTTTTTCCACACCGAGAAAAACAACGGTTGCTGTTGCCAGGATAAATACAGCAAGACAAAGAATGGGCTGCCATGTTCCACTGATAAAATTTTCAAAATATCCGTCCCGGGCCGCCGCTGTAGTCTGACCGGAAATAAAGGTAGTGAAGTATTTCACCACCCAACCGCCGATTACACTATAATACGGGAGAATAATAATCGGAACAAGGGAAGCAAGATAGCCAATAAAGGAATAACGACTGTTCAGCTTTTTAAAAGCACCGATGGCGCTCAGACCCGTTTTGCGTCCAAGTCCAATCTCGGCGATCATCAGTGTAAAACCAAAAGTCACAGCCAGAATCAGATATACGAGGAGGAAAATACCGCCGCCATATCGGGCTGCTAAATACGGAAATCTCCACAGATTTCCAAGACCTACCGCAGAACCTGCAGCGGCCAGGATAAAGCCCAGTTTCCCGGAAAAGTTACTTCTTTTTTTCTCCATAGTACCCTCACATTATGATTTGTTTTAGTCTCTGTCGTCAACTATTCAGGATTGTGGATCTGAACAGTTGCGTAAAAAGATTATATGATTAGGGTGTCAAAAGTGATTACGGATTCTCATGGAGCTGCGCTCCACTTCATCTTCATTGTGGGACGTATCATAAAGTCCATCATCCACTGACATGCAAGCATGTCATGGATTTGGACTTTTGACACTGTAATCATTATATTATTATATTATAGATAGAGAATTTTGTAAAACAGAAACTGTGATAAAAGTAAAAAGGGGAAATTTACAATATTTCTTGACAACGGGACCTGTACATGCTATAGTAATTAAGTGACATGGAAGTAGGTCTTTTTTTTATGCCTAAAAACGGGACGTCGTGAACCCCGTCCGCATGAGGAAAAGTCCGTTGCAACAACGCAAATCAACACAGTGGAGGTGGAAGTCGTGCGCGTAAGAATCACATTGGCATGTACAGAATGTAAACAGCGAAATTACAACATGACAAAAGAGAAAAAGAATCATCCGGAAAGACTGGAAACAAAGAAGTATTGTAAATTCTGTAAAAGACACACAATGCACAAAGAAACCAAGTAAGATTGGTCAGTAAGAGGTGAAACTATGGCAGAATCTGCAAAGAAAGATAAGGCTCCAAAGAAGAGCTGGATCAAAGGGCTTAAGTCCGAATTTAACAAAATTATATGGACCGACAAGAAAACTCTTGTAAGACAGACAGTTGCTGTCGTATCCATTACGGCAGTGCTGAGTATAATTATTTCCGTGCTGGACAGTGCGGTACTGCAGTTCATTAATTTATTGATCAAATAAGGACAAGGGTGATGATATGGCAGAAGCAAATTGGTATGTAGCTCACACATATTCAGGCTACGAGAACAAAGTGAAAGCCAACATTGAAAAGACAATTGAGAACCGGCATCTGGAAGATCAGATTCTGGAGGTTCGGGTACCTATGCAGGATGTGGTTGAAGTGAAGAACGGAACCAAAAAGCAGGTATCCAAAAAACTGTTTCCGGGATATGTTCTGATTAACATGGTTATGAATGATGATACCTGGTATGTCGTTCGTAATACCCGAGGTGTAACCGGGTTTGTCGGACCGGGATCCAAGCCGGTGCCTTTAACAGAAGAGGAGATGCTCCCGCTGGGAATCCAGGCGGAAGCTGTCGAAATCGATTATGCAGAAGGCGACAGCGTAGTTGTTACCGGAGGTGCATGGAAAGATACTACAGGAGTGATTCAGAGTATCAACAGACAGAAACAGGTTGTAACAATCAATGTTGAGTTATTCGGCCGTGAGACTCCGGTTGAGATCAGTTTCGCGGAAGTAAAGAAGTTGTAAGAATCAAGGACTGTCACAGAAAGAGACAGGATGATTCGTGGGAGGGAAATCCCCGCAATTACCACATTATAGGAGGTCATTACAATGGCAAAGAAAGTAACAGGATACATTAAATTACAGATTCCTGCTGGTAAAGCAACACCAGCACCACCAGTTGGACCGGCTCTTGGTCAGCATGGTGTAAATATCGTGCAGTTTACAAAAGAGTTCAATGCTAGAACTGCTGATAAGGGAGATTTGATCATCCCTGTAGTTATCACAGTATACGCAGACAGAAGTTTCAGCTTTATAACCAAAACTCCACCGGCTGCAGTTTTGCTGAAGAAAGCTTGTAACATTAAATCCGGTTCAGGCGTTCCGAACAAAACAAAAGTAGCTACAATTTCTAAAGACAAAGTAAGAGAAATTGCTGAAATGAAAATGCCAGACCTGAATGCAGCATCGATCGAGGCAGCTATGAGCATGATCGCAGGTACTGCAAGAAGTATGGGTATCGTAGTTGAGGACTAATCACAATCAATGACGTGGGAGGGCTATCCCCGCAATTACCACAGGAGGTTATAGGAAATGAAACACGGTAAAAAATATATGGAAACTGCAAAAGCAGTTGATCGTACAAAACTGTATGATCCAGACGAAGCAATCGCGCTGGTAAAGAAAACTGCTGTTGCAAAATTTGACGAAACAATCGAAGCTCATATCAGAACAGGATGTGACGGACGTCATGCAGATCAGCAGATTCGTGGTGCAGTAGTTCTGCCTCACGGAACCGGTAAACAGGTTCGTGTACTGGTATTTGCAAAAGGCGCTAAAGCTGATGAAGCAGAAGCAGCCGGAGCAGAATTCGTAGGAGCAGAGGAGCTGATTCCGAAGATCCAGAACGAAGGATGGTTTGATTTTGACGTAGTTGTTGCTACACCGGATATGATGGGTGTTGTAGGACGTCTGGGTCGTGTACTTGGACCGAAAGGACTTATGCCTAACCCGAAAGCCGGCACAGTAACTATGGATGTTACAAAAGCTGTTAAAGATATTAAAGCTGGTAAGATTGAGTATCGTCTTGATAAAACAAACATCATTCACGTGCCAATCGGAAAAGCTTCTTTCACAGAAGAGCAGTTAGCGGACAACTTCCAGACGCTGATGGGTGCGATCAATAAAGCAAAACCTGCTGCACTAAAAGGTCAGTTCCTGAGAAGCGTAACAATCGCTCCTACTATGGGACCTAGTGTAAAGATCAACCCATTAAAACTTGTGTAATTTATAAAAATGCAAAAATGCCCCGGGGTATATGCCCCGGGGTTTTTGCATCCTGCAATGCTTATTCTGCTTGATCTGATGAAATAGTATCTTTTTCGAGACCGGTAATATTGATGTTCCGATTGACTTTTGCGTCGTAAGTATCGGCTTTTATTATCTCTCCAAGATCAATACCTGTGGTTTCTTTCATGGAAGCGAAAAGCTTTGCCATGACAGCAGGTACATTTCCGGCCACGTTGTCGACGCCATTCGTATCGGAACCGCCGATGATTGTGATCTTGTCGATCTGTTGCAGAGGTTCTGCGATCTTTCCGGCTATATCCGGTAATACCTGGATCAGCATTTCTGCCATAGCTGCATTGTTGTATTTCTGATAAGCGGCAGCTTTCTTTTCCATACCTTCGGCTTCTGCCAGCGCTTTTGCCTGAATGGCAGCAGCTTCTGCTTCACCTCTGGCACGGATGCCTTCCGCTTCTTTCTGCATGGTCACCAGTTCAGCCTCTGCCAGTGCCTTTTTTGCTTCTGCATCTCTCTCGATCTCAAACTGTTTTGCTTCTGCTTCTTTCTGACGTTTGTAGAGTTCTGCATCGGCTCGCTGTTGTGCGGCAAATTTTTCTGCTTCTGCTTTCTTCTTGATCTCTGCTTCCAGTGCCTTCTCGGTTACTTCTACCTGGCGTGCTTTCAATTCCACTTCTCGTTCTTGACGGGCGATATCAGCATTGACAGTTGCGGTCTCTACCGTTCTTCTTTGCTCCTGCTGCTGAATACCATAAGCGGCATCAGCCTCAGCTTTCTTTGTGTCAGACTGTTTTTTCAACTCGGCCTGTTTGATGTAAAGTTCATTATTTTTCTCGGCGATTACAGCCTGGGCTTTTACTCTTGCATCATTGGCCTGTTTGTCGGCTTCTGCCTGAGCAATTGCGATGTCACGGTCAGCTTCCGCTTTTGCGATGGCAGCTTCTTTTTTTATCTTAGAAGTGTTATCCATACCCATATCTTCAATCAGTCCGTTTCGGTCTGTCACGTTCTGGATGTTACAGGATATAATTTCCACACCAAGTTTTTTCATATCTACCTGTGCTTTCGTCTGTACTTCATTTCCGAAAGCATCACGGTTATTGTTAATGTCTTTCAGAGACATGGCACCGATGATCTCCTTCATGTTACCTTGAAGAGAATCCTGAAGGTCAAGCATGATATCTTGTACCGATTTGTTCAGGAAGTTTCTCATGGCCAGGCGGATCATGTCGGGTTCAGTGCTTACACGGACCTTTACGACTGCATCTACTTTGATGTTAATGAAATCCAATGTAGGTATGTAATCTTCTGTCTTCACATCGATTGTTACCTGTTTCAGAAGAAGTTTATCAAGTCTTTCCAGAAATGGAATCTTGATGCCGGCACGGCCGATCAGGATTCTTGGTTCTTTTTTGAATCCGGAGATAACATATGCGGTATCCGGCGGGGCTTTTACATATCCGGAAGCGATGATGCCGATTAAAATGATTGCTGCGATAATACCAATAATAAGCGGTAATGAAATTCCCAATCCAATTGTTGTCATAGTCAGATCTCCTTATACTTAATAATAAATAATGGTTACTGGTTGAACAGTTACGATTTGCCCTGTGTTGCTTTTGCGATTTCCTCCTTTCCGGGAGCATTTTCCGTTGCGCATCGTGTGCATCCCCACGGAGGGTTTTATATCATAGGAAAGTCAAAGGGCTTTCCTATTAAAAAAGACTTTTACCACAGCATTACTGCCGTGATAAAAGTCTTGCACGTTTCATTCGATACGGATTTCACATCGTTCTGACGATTTCGAATCACCTGATGGTGTGGGCTACTCCCTTTTATTGATTATGAATATATCATATTGTTAAAAAAATATCAATAGAAAAATTGTAAAATTTTTTAAAATTTCTGTCATAAAAATTAGGATTATGGATTGACAAAGATTTTTTTTTGTGCTAAAATACACCAGTATCACGCCGAAGACAGCAGGTGCCATAAGGCATAAGGCAAGTACGCCTGCCGAGGAAATACATTCTTAATAAAGAATTGATGTCCTCTTTGTCTTGCGCAAAGAGGTTTTTTCATATTTGGCGGTACACAAAATCTATAAGGAGGTGCACCAATTATGGCAAAGATTGAACAGAAAAAGCCTGTCGTAGCAGAAATCTCAGAGCATATTGCTGATGCGCAGAGCGTTGTATTGGTAAACTACAGCGGACTGACAGTTGCTCAGGATACTCAGCTTCGTAAAGAGTTAAGGGAAGCAGGTGTTGTATATAAAGTATACAAAAACACCATGATGAACTTTGCATTCCAGGGAACACCATGTGAAGATCTGTGCAAACATCTGGATGGAACAAATGCACTGGCAATCTCTAAAGACGATGCAACTGCTCCGGCAAGAATTATCGCAAAATTTGCAAAGACAGCTCCAAAGCTGGAACTTGTTGCAGGTGTTGTTGAAGGCGGTTATTATGACCAGAACGGAATCAAAGCTCTGGCAGAAGTACCTTCAAGAGAAATTCTTCTCGGAAGATTGCTTGGAAGTATGCAGTCCCCGATTGCAAACTTCGCTCGTGTTATCAAACAGATCGCAGAAGCAAAAGAGGCATAATTTTCTTAATGAAGGCAAGCTGCCAAGCGCAGCCTGAATTTAGAAAATTAGCCGTTCGACCGAACGAAGAGAGGTTGAACATCCAATCTAAAACTAGCGAAAGCGAGTTGAAAACGAAGCTTGAGGTTAGAATTTTAGCCGTTCGACTGAGTGCAACGAAGTCGAACATCTGATTCAAGCTGCTAAGCGCAGCCTGAATTTAGAAAGCAGCGGCACAGCCGCAGACAAAAATAATATCGAATACAAAATTATAATTGGAGGTAAATAGTAATGGCAAAATTAACTACAGCTGAATTTATTGAAGCTATCAAAGAACTGTCCGTTCTGGAACTGAACGAATTAGTAAAAGCATGTGAAGAAGAATTTGGTGTATCCGCAGCAGCAGGTGTTGTTGTAGCAGCAGCTGGCCCTGCAGAAGCAGAAGAAGAGAAAGATGAATTTGATGTTGAGCTGACAGAAGTTGGTCCAAACAAAGTTAAAGTTATCAAAGTTGTTCGTGAAGCAACAGGTCTTGGACTGAAAGAAGCTAAAGCTGTTGTAGATGGCGCTCCGAAGGTAGTTAAAGAAGCAGCATCTAAAGCAGAAGCTGAAGAACTGAAGACAAAACTGGAAGCTGAAGGAGCAAAAGTTACACTGAAATAATCAGCAGGGCTTTGCAACGGAGAACTTTCATAAGCTTTTATAGAGAGGAGACTGTGAGAAAATGGATGCATTTTCTTTGCAGTCTTTTCTTTTTGTCAACAACTTTTTTGAAAAAAGTTGTTGACACTATTGAGTTTTTGTGATATTGTAAAAAATGCACTATTATGGCAAGATATGCCTAGCAGTCTATCAAAAAATGAAGAATAAGGCATGAGCGGTAATAAATTAAATACACAAGGGGTGAAACGGTCTATGGAAAAAAACAGAATACGTCCTATTACAAACGGTAAAAGTATGCGGATGAGCTACCAGAGACAAAAAGAAGTTTTGGAAATGCCCAACTTGATTGAAGTTCAAAAAGATTCCTACAACTGGTTTCTTGAAGACGGTTTAAGGGAAGTTTTTGACGATATCTCTCCCATTACAGATTATAGTGGGAAGTTGAGCCTTGAATTTGTGGACTTTACTTTGTGTGAAGATGATGTGAAATACTCCATCGACGAATGCAGAGAAAGGGACGCAACATATGCGGCACCTTTAAAAGTAAAGGTGAGATTGTACAATAAGGAAAACGACGAAATTAAAGAGCATGAAATTTTCATGGGAGATTTGCCGTTGATGACAGCAACAGGTACCTTTGTAATTAATGGTGCTGAACGAGTTATTGTCAGCCAGTTAGTACGTTCCCCCGGTATTTATTATGCGATCGCCCATGATAAAGTTGGTAAGAGATTATTTTCCTGTACGGTGATTCCGAGCCGTGGCGCATGGCTGGAATATGAGACAGATTCCAACGATGTGTTCAGTGTACGTGTGGACAGAACAAGAAAAGTTCCGATTACTGTTCTGATCCGTGCGCTGGGAGTAGGTACCAACGCAGAAATTATAGAATTATTTGGTGATGAACCGAAGATCGAAGCAAGCTTTACAAAGGACACTGCAACCTGTTATGAGGAAGGTCTGCTTGAATTATACAAGAAGATCCGTCCGGGTGAGCCTTTGGCTGTGGAAAGCGCACGGAATCTGGTGAACAGTATGTTCTTTGATCCGAAGCGTTATGATCTGGCTAAAGTAGGTCGTTACAAATTTAATAAAAAACTGCTTCTGAGAAATCGTATTGCGGGGCAGATCCTGGCAGAGGATGTAGTGGATACTACAACCGGCGAGATTCTGGCAGAAGCAGGAACAGAAGTGACAAAAGAACTGGCAGATTCTATTCAGAATGCGGCAGTTCCGTTTGTGTGGATTCAGACAGAGGAAAGAAATATTAAAGTCCTTTCTAACATGATGGTTGATCTTACGAATTTCGTGGACTGCAATCCGAAAGACCTTGGTATTACAGAACTTGTCTACTATCCGGAGCTGGAACAGCTGATGCAGGAATATGATGATGAGGAAGAGTTGAAAGATGCGATTCACCGCCATGTTCATGAGCTGGTTCCGAAGCATATTACAAAGGAAGATATTTTTGCTTCCATTAACTATAACATGCATCTGGAATATGGTCTGGGAAATGATGACGATATTGACCACCTGGGTAACCGTCGTATTCGCGCGGTGGGTGAACTTCTTCAGAATCAGTACCGTATTGGTATGTCCAGACTGGAAAGGGTCGTACGTGAAAGAATGACGACTCAGGATGCGGAGGGTATTTCTCCACAGTCTTTGATCAATATCAAACCTGTAACAGCAGCTGTAAAAGAGTTCTTCGGTTCTTCTCAGCTGTCTCAGTTCATGGATCAGAACAATCCTCTGGGTGAGCTGACTCACAAGAGACGTTTGTCTGCATTGGGTCCTGGTGGTTTGTCCCGTGATCGTGCAGGATTTGAGGTTCGAGATGTACACTATTCTCATTATGGAAGAATGTGCCCGATTGAGACGCCTGAAGGTCCTAACATCGGTCTGATCAACTCTCTTGCATCTTATGCAAGAATCAATGAATATGGATTCGTGGAAGCACCATATCGTAAGATTGATAAAACAGATCCGAAGAATCCGCGGGTTACTGATGAAGTCGTCTATATGACAGCAGATGAAGAGGATAATTATCACGTAGCACAGGCGAATGAGCCATTGGATGAAAATGGATATTTTATTCATAAGAATGTATCCGGTCGTTACAGAGAAGAGACTCAGGAATATGAGAGACGTGTATTTGATTACATGGACGTATCTCCGAAGATGGTGTTCTCCGTAGCTACTGCATTGATCCCGTTCCTGCAGAATGATGATGCGAACCGTGCGCTGATGGGTTCCAACATGCAGCGTCAGGCCGTTCCGCTTATGATCACAGAAGCTCCTGTAGTAGGAACCGGTATGGAAGCAAAAGCAGCGGTTGACTCCGGTGTCTGCGTAGTTGCGAAAAAGTCAGGTACAATTACAAAATCCGCGTCCAAAGAGATTACTATGAAAAATGATGATGGAACTACAGATGTATATCGTCTGACCAAGTTCCTGAGAAGTAACCAGAGCAACTGCTACAATCAGAAACCGATC
The DNA here is from genome assembly GCA_004562915.1 of bacterium. Taxonomy (GTDB): domain Bacteria; phylum Bacillota; class Clostridia; order Lachnospirales; family Lachnospiraceae; genus Oliverpabstia. Next base: position 5,526 of record SFQZ01000042.1, on the reverse strand, counting down.
GTAGTAAAAGGTGAACATGTAGAGGCAGGACAGGTGATTGCAGATGGTCCGTCCACTTACAATGGTGAGCTGGCTCTTGGTAAGAACCCGCTGATCGGATTTATGACCTGGGAAGGTTATAATTACGAGGATGCGGTACTGTTGAGCGAAAGACTTGTACAGGAGGATGTATATACATCTATCCACATTGAAGAATATGAAGCAGAAGCCAGAGATACGAAACTGGGACCGGAAGAGATCACAAAGGATGTTCCGGGTGTTGGTGATGACGCACTGAAAGATCTGGATGAGCGTGGTATTATCCGTATCGGTGCAGAAGTTCGTGCGGGAGATATTCTGGTCGGTAAAGTTACTCCGAAAGGCGAGACAGAGCTGACTGCAGAGGAACGTCTTCTGAGAGCAATCTTTGGTGAGAAAGCAAGAGAGGTACGTGATACATCATTGAAAGTACCTCATGGTGAATATGGTATTGTTGTCGATGCCAAAGTATTCACAAGAGAAAATGGCGATGAACTTTCACCGGGCGTGAACCAGGCAGTTCGTATCTATATTGCACAGAAGAGAAAAATCTCTGTTGGTGATAAGATGGCCGGACGTCATGGTAACAAGGGTGTTGTTTCCAGAGTTCTTCCTGTAGAAGATATGCCGTTTTTACCAAACGGACGACCTCTGGATATCGTGCTGAATCCTCTGGGTGTGCCTTCCCGTATGAATATCGGACAGGTACTGGAGATTCATCTGAGTCTGGCTGCGAAAGCGCTGGGATTCAATATTGCCACACCGGTATTTGATGGTGCCAACGAGGTTGACATTCAGGATACGCTGGAACTGGCAAATGATTATGTAAACGTAAGCTGGGAGGAATTCTCTGATAAGCATAAAGAAGAATTACTTCCGGAAGTATATGACTATCTGTATGAAAACAGAGACCACAGAGAACTCTGGAAAGGAGTTCCGATTTCCCGTGATGGTAAAGTAAGACTGCGTGACGGTCGTACCGGTGAATATTTTGACAGTCCGGTAACTATTGGTCACATGCATTATCTGAAACTGCATCATCTGGTTGATGATAAGATCCATGCACGTTCTACCGGTCCATACGCACTGGTAACACAGCAGCCTCTGGGTGGTAAAGCTCAGTTCGGTGGACAGCGTTTTGGTGAGATGGAGGTTTGGGCACTGGAAGCTTATGGTGCATCTTATACTCTGCAGGAGATCCTGACTGTTAAGTCAGATGATGTGGTTGGACGTGTGAAGACATATGAGGCTATCATCAAGGGAGATAATATTCCTGAACCGGGTATTCCGGAATCCTTCCGTGTATTGCTGAAGGAGCTGCAGTCTCTGGGTCTGGATGTCCGTGTACTGAAAGATGATAACACCGAAGTAAAAATTGAGGAAAACATTGACTACGGTGATACAGATCTTCGTTCTATCATTGAAGGTGACAGAAGTTATCGCGATGATGACAAAGAATCTTATGGAAGTTATGGTTTCACAAAACAGGAATTCGATGGTGAGGAACTGGTGGATGTGGAAGAAGAAGACACAGACACCATGGACGACGATGATGATCTGATGGATGAGTAATCTGAGAAAGGAGAAACCAAATGGCTGAAACAAGCAGTAAAGAAGTATATGAACCGCTGACGTTTGATGCGATCAAGATTGGTCTGGCATCTCCGGAAAAAATTCGCGAGTGGTCCCGTGGTGAGGTAAAAAAACCGGAAACAATCAATTACAGAACACTGAAGCCTGAGAAAGACGGTCTGTACTGTGAGAGAATCTTCGGACCAAGCAAGGACTGGGAGTGTCATTGCGGTAAATATAAGAAAATACGTTATAAAGGTGTTGTCTGCGACCGTTGTGGAGTTGAAGTTACAAAATCCACAGTCCGCAGGGAACGTATGGGTCATATCGAGCTGGCAGCTCCTGTTTCCCATATCTGGTATTTTAAGGGAATTCCGTCCCGTATGGGACTGATTCTCGACCTTTCTCCGAGGACTCTGGAGAAAGTTCTGTACTTTGCAAACTATATTGTCCTTGATCCGGCAGATACTTCTCTGCAGATTAAACAGGTTCTGACTGAGAGAGAATATCAGGAAGCAAGAGAAAAGTTCCCCAACAGTAACTTCCGGGTAGGGATGGGAGCAGAGTCTATCAAGGAACTTTTGCAGGCAATTGATCTGGAAAAAGAATCTGAGGAACTGAAAGCAGGATTGAAAGATGCTACCGGACAGAAACGTGCCCGTATCATCAAACGTCTGGAAGTTGTGGAAGCATTCAGAGAGTCCGGCAACCGTCCGGAATGGATGATCATGGATGTGATTCCGGTAATTCCTCCGGATCTTCGTCCTATGGTACAGTTGGACGGCGGACGTTTTGCTACTTCCGACCTGAATGATTTGTACCGCCGGATCATCAACCGTAACAATCGTCTGAAAAGACTGTTGGAACTGGGGGCTCCGGACATTATCGTAAGAAATGAAAAACGTATGCTGCAGGAAGCTGTAGATGCGCTGATTGATAACGGACGCCGCGGACGTCCGGTTACAGGACCGGGAAACCGTGCTCTGAAATCGCTGTCCGATATGCTGAAAGGTAAATCCGGACGTTTCCGTCAGAACCTTCTGGGTAAACGTGTTGACTACTCCGGTCGTTCTGTTATTGTCGTTGGACCTGAGCTGAAGATTTATCAGTGTGGTCTTCCGAAAGAGATGGCAATCGAGCTGTTTAAGCCATTTGTTATGAAAGAACTGGTGGCAAACGGTACAGCACACAATATTAAAAATGCAAAGAAAATGGTGGAAAAGCTGCAGCCGGAAGTTTGGGATGTATTGGAAGAGGTTATCAAAGAGCATCCGGTTATGCTGAACCGTGCACCTACACTGCATCGTCTGGGTATCCAGGCATTTGAGCCGATTCTGGTTGAAGGTAAAGCAATTAAGCTGCATCCTCTGGTGTGTACCGCATTTAATGCGGACTTCGATGGTGACCAGATGGCTGTTCATCTTCCGTTGTCCGTGGAAGCACAGGCAGAGTGTCGTTTCCTGCTTCTTTCTCCGAATAACCTGCTGAAACCATCCGATGGTGGTCCGGTAGCGGTTCCTTCACAGGATATGGTCCTTGGTATTTATTATCTGACTCAGGAAAGACCGGGAAGCAAGGGAGAAGGTTCTTACTTTAAGAATCTGAACGAAGCGATTCTGGCATATGAAAATGGATATGTCACTCTTCAGTCAAGAATCCATGTACGTATCACAAAGACCATGGCAGATGGAGAAGTGATTACTGATACAGTGGAATCCACACTGGGACGTTTCTTGTTCAATGAGATTCTTCCGCAGGATCTGGGATTTGTGGATCGTTCCGTGAGAGAAAACTGGCTGCTTCCGGAAGTTGATTTCCATGTAGGAAAGAAACAGCTGAAACAGATTCTGGAAAAGGTTATCAATACCCATGGGGCTACCAAGACTGCAGAGGTTCTGGATGATATCAAGTCTATGGGTTACAAATATTCAACAAGAGCGGCTATGACCGTATCTATTTCCGATATGACCGTGCCGCCGCAGAAGCCTGAGATGATTCAAAATGCTCAGGATACCGTAGATAAGATCACACGTAACTTCAAACGAGGTCTGATCACCGAAGAAGAGCGTTACAAAGAGGTTGTTGAAACCTGGAAGCAGACAGACGATGCTCTGACAAAAGCGTTGCTGAATGGTCTGGATAAGTATAACAACATCTTCATGATGGCTGACTCCGGAGCCCGTGGTTCCGATAAACAGATCAAACAGCTGGCTGGTATGCGTGGTTTGATGGCTGATACAACAGGTCATACCATCGAGCTGCCGATCAAGTCAAACTTCCGTGAAGGTCTGGACGTACTGGAGTACTTCATGTCTGCACATGGAGCACGTAAAGGTCTTTCCGATACAGCTCTTCGTACTGCCGATTCCGGTTACCTGACCAGACGTCTGGTAGATGTTTCTCAGGATCTGATCGTTCGTGAGGTTGACTGTTGCGAAGGCAAGGATGAAATTGCCGGTATGTATGTAAAAGAATTTTCCGACGGAAAAGAGGAGATTGAAAGTCTTCAGGAACGTATTACAGGACGCTTCTCCTGCGAGACGATTAAGGATACAGAAGGTAATGTGATCGTGAAAGCAAATCACATGATCACACCGAAACGTGCCGCACGTATCATGAAAGACGGTGTGGATGAGAACGGAGAAAAATTCAAGAAGATCAAGATTCGTACCATCCTGACATGTCGATGTAAGATTGGTATCTGTGCAAAATGTTACGGTGCCAACATGGCAACCGGTGAAGCTGTACAGGTTGGTGAATCGGTTGGTATTATAGCAGCGCAGTCTATCGGTGAACCGGGTACACAGCTTACCATGCGTACTTTCCATACCGGTGGTGTGGCCGGTGGTGACATTACTCAAGGTCTTCCTCGTGTTGAGGAAATCTTTGAGGCCAGAAAGCCGAAGGGACTTGCTATCATCACTGAGATCAAAGGTGAAGTTGCGATCAAGGATACCAAGAAAAAACGTGAGATCGTCGTTACGGATAATGAGACAGGTGAGTTCAAGACATATCTGATCCCATACGGATCACGAATCAAAGTTACGGAAGGACAGGTTCTGGAGGCTGGTGATGAGCTGACAGAAGGTTCTGTCAATCCACATGATATCCTGAAAATCAAAGGTGTGCGTGCCGTTCAGGACTATATGCTGCGCGAGGTACAAAGAGTATATCGTCTGCAGGGTGTAGAAATCAATGATAAGCATATCGAGGTTATCGTTCGTCAGATGCTGAAAAAGATCCGTATTGAAAATAACGGAGATACAGATTTCCTGCCGGGTACTCTCGTGGATGTCCTTGAATATGAAGATGTCAACGAGAAATTGGAAGAAGAAGGAAAAGAGCCAGCAGAAGGAAAACAGGTACTTCTGGGTATTACAAAAGCATCTCTTGCTACAGATTCCTTCTTGTCAGCAGCATCTTTCCAGGAAACTACCAAAGTACTTACGGAGGCAGCTATCAAAGGAAAAGTCGATCATCTGATTGGTCTGAAAGAGAATGTTATTATCGGAAAACTGATTCCAGCAGGTACCGGTATGAAGCGTTACAGTAATATTAAGCTATCTACGGATGAAATGCTGGAGCAGAAAGATGACGACCTGGATATGGATCTGGATGATCTGGATCTGGACATCGACCTGGATGAGGATCTGGATGTGTCTGAAGATGTGAGCGATGAAGAAGGTTCTGATGATTCTTTTGAATCGGAAGAAGATACCGATAAGGAAGAAGATATCATTTTCACAGAAGAATGATGAGTATCGATAGTCATATGAATGACTGATAGTAAAAAATACGAAAAGTCAAGGTAAAACTCTGAAAAAATAAAGTTTTTCCCTGTCAAGCATTTTTGAAAATGTCCCAAAATAAGTGAAACATTAGCCCCGTCAATTCGGGGCTGTTTTACTTTGGGAATCCTACTCGGTGATGATTAAA
>SFQZ01000182.1 GCA_004562915.1 bacterium | reverse complement strand
GCCACAGGGCGCCGCTAGGGCAATGCCGCCGTGGGAGCCTGGGGTGCTTTGGCCCCGTCCTGGGGGTGGTGCTGCAGATGCAGGGCAACAAGCCCGAAGAAGGTGCCGCAGATGATGCCCACGAGCGAACCGCACACCACATCGGTAAGGTAATGCACCGAAAGGTAAACGCGCGAGAAGGCCACCGCAGCGGCGAACATCACGGCAAGCACGCGCAGCGGAAGCTTGATCCGGGAACAGAAAAGCAAACAAGCTTTTTTTGCAGATATTTTGAAGAAAATAGAATGGATGGAGAGGGAAAGCCATGATGTACTTGAAGCTATCGATCCGTAATGCCAGGAGGTCATTTACAAATTATCTTCTCAAACTTCGCACTTGAATAAGTGTCTATGCACCTTGAAAATTCAATAATAACTGGCATAAAAATAGCACGAAACCATCTGATTTGGTATAATTGAGTTGTTCAGAAACAATTAAAATCGGAGGCTCATGCTATGAATAAAAGTATAACACAAGACAACCTAAATGATAACCAGATTTCAAAATCTATCAGAAGATTTTTTACACGCTTTCATCTTTCCTCAACATTAAAAGCTGCTAATGCATATAAAAAGAAAGGAATTTCCGCAACACTGATTTTTCAGTACCTGTTTCTTTTGATTTTTTCAAACAGAAGCATGTACATGAATCTGTTGATTGGAAAGGATACACCGGATTTTGCAAAGGATACGGTGTATCGTTTTATGAAAATGCTCCAGATTAACTGGATTCGTTTTACAACGATTCTTTCCAGCTGCATTATCAAAGATGCTATTGTTCCGCTAGATTCAGAAGATCGTGCTAATGTACTGATTATCGACGATTCCATGTTTGAACGTAACCGTTCAAAGAAAGTAGAACTTCTTGCAAAAGCATATGACCATGCAAAGCGCTGTTATAAATTTGGTTTTCGTATGCTTACATTAGGCTGGTCAGATGGAAGCACTTTCCTTCCTGTCAACAGTATCCTTCTCTCTACCGAAAACAAAAAGAACAGAATCAACGAAGCAAAGGAAATTGACAAAAGAACGGTCGGCTATAAGCGACGTATGCTTGCTGTCGAGAAAGGAACGATTGCCATGCTAGAACTTTTGAAATCAGCTAAAAAGGCTGATATTCCAGCTAAATACGTTCTTTTTGACAGCTGGTTTTCTTCTCCAAGCTCTCTTCATTCTGTCAAAGAAATCGGATACGATGTGATTGCAATGGTAAAGAAAACGCCCAAAATGTTCTTCCGGTATAACGGCGAAGATATGCCACTGACCACTATTTACAGCAAGAACAAGAAACGGCGTGGGCGTTCCAGATATCTGCTCTCCGTCAAGGTAGACGTTGTAAAGGATGGAAAAATCATTCCTGCAAAAGTGGTCTATGTCCGCAACAAGAACAAAAGAAACGAATATCTCTGCCTCATTTCCACAGACATAAGTCTGAGTGAAGACGAGATCATCCGCATTTATGGAAAACGCTGGGACATCGAGGTATTCTTCAAAGTCTGCAAGAGCTATCTAAATCTGAGCAAAGAATGCAGATCCATATCTTATGATGCAATGACTGCCCATACAGCAATTGTTTTTGCAAGATATATGATGCTTTCCCTGGAGAGTCGCGAGTCAAACGATCCCCGTTCCATGGGAGAACTCTTTTTATACTTTTCTGATGAGATGTCTGATATCACATGGATACAGGCTTTTCAAATGCTGCTTCAAATGTTCAAGACTCTGCTTGCGGATCAGATAGATATATCTGATGAAAAAATCGACGAGCTGGTAGATGCATTTATGGATGCAATACCTGCACTTTTAAAATCGAAATTGCAAGCGGCATAATTGACTGAACATTGACAATTGAATAGCTGCCAGGTATTGAATTTTCAAGGTGCATAGCTAAAATTTATGTGCGAAGTTTGAGTTATTATAGATTAAATGGCTATGATAATACTTTTCCAGGCTGCGATAGGCTATCCAGACAGAAAAGTTGAATAGCAGAATCTTAAAAATAAATTAATTTAGTTAAATAAATTGAAATAGTTATTGACATTGTAAGTATGCTAATATATAATTCGCTCAGTAAATTTAATTAAAATTATTTAGGTAAATTTACTGTAAATATTTTAATTTGTAAAAAACAAGGAGGGAAAATCCTCTGCTCGCAGAGGCTCGCATTTTTCTTTCAGAAAAACAAGGAGGATTAGAAGATGACGTTTGAAAAGGTAAAAGAGATTATTGTGGATACTTTGGGCTGTGACGAGGAAGCAGTAGTATTAACTGCAGATTTAAAGGAGGATCTGGGAGCGGATTCTCTGGATGCAGTAGAACTGAACATGGCTTTGGAAGAAGAATTTAATCTTTCTATTTCGGATGAAGTATTAGTAAACTTCGTTACGGTAAAGGATATTGTAGAGTACATTGATTCACAGAAGGCCTGATTTGATTATTCATGCAGCAAAAGGAGAGGATATATGGATATTCAGGAAATTTATGCGTTGATGGATCGTTTTGAGAGATCCTCTCTCAGTCGGATGAAGCTGGAAACAGGAGAGGTAAAGCTCACTCTGGACAAAGGCTTTACAGCTTCCGAAAAAAAAGCTGGCAGCTTTGCCGGGGCAGTCAACTCTGGAGAGTCCAGCCAGCCTGTGGCGAAACAGCAGGAAACGGGGGGTGAACTGATTGAAATTAAGGCGCCTTTTGTGGGAACCTTTTACCAGGCAGCCTCACCCGAAGATAAGCCCTTCGTTACCGCAGGTCAGTCGGTGAAAAAGGGTGAGATAATCGGAATCATTGAAGCCATGAAGCTGATGAATGAAATTGCTGCGCCCCAGGATGGTGTGGTGGCTGAACTTCTGGTAGAAGATGGAGCATTGGTAGAATATAACCAGGTGCTGATGACGCTGAAATAAAATGAAGGTTGAAAGAGGAAGATGTTTAAACGAATTTTAATTGCCAATCGTGGAGAAATAGCCCTGCGTATTATCCGCTGCTGTCGGGAAATGGGAATCGAAACGGTGTTGGTTTACTCTACAGCGGATGAACAGTCTTTACCGGTGATGCTGGCTACCCATAGAGTGTGTATTGGTCCCGAAAAGGCAGCAGACAGCTACTTAAATCAGGAAGTCATTCTGGAAACAGCAAGAAAAACGGATTGCGACGCCATCCATCCCGGCTATGGATTTCTTTCTGAAAACGCCGATTTTGCGCGGGCCTGTGAGGAAAGTGGAATTACCTTTATCGGGCCTTCAGCCAGGGTTATTCAGAATATGGGAGATAAGCAGACCGCCAGAACTCTGATGAGAAAGAACCGGATACCTGTAGTACCCGGCTCTGCCGGAATTCTTGCTACTTTTGAGGAAGCCAGAAAAGAAGCAGGAAGAATTGGTTATCCCGTACTGATCAAGGCTACTGCAGGCGGCGGCGGTAAGGGAATGCGAAAGGTGTTTCAGGAAGAAGAACTGGAAAAGGCTTTTCACACGGCAAGAGCAGAGGCAGAAGCCGCTTTCGGAAACAAAGAGGTGTATCTGGAAAAACTGATTCTTAATCCTCACCATATAGAATTTCAGATTCTTGCGGATCAGCATGGAAATATTATTCATTTGGGAGAGCGGGACTGCTCTATTCAGAAAAACAATCAGAAGCTTCTGGAAGAATCCCCTTCCTGGGTACTGAACGATACACTTCGCAAAAAAATGGGAGAAGAGGCGGTAAGAGCGGCCCAGGCAGCAGGCTATACGAATGCAGGCACAGTAGAATTTGTGCTGGATGATGAAGGCAATTTTTACTTTATTGAAATGAATACCCGAATTCAGGTAGAACATCCCGTAACGGAACAGCTTACCGGGGTGGATTTGGTAAAAGAGCAGATTCGCATAGCTGCCGGCAGAAAGCTGGAATTGACGCAGGAGGAAGTACAGCTTAAGGGACATGCCATTGAGTGCAGGATTAATGCGTTAAGGCCGGGGCAGATAAGCTTTCTTCATTTTCCGGCAGGACCCGGTGTGCGGGTAGACAGCCATCTTTATAATGGCTGTGAAGTCAGTCCCCACTATGATTCCATGGTAGCCAAAATTATTGTTACCGGAAAAACCCGCCTGGAGACTATTCGCCGTTTGAGAAGAGCCCTGGAGGAGCTGATGATTGAAGGCGTGGAGACGAATACAGAATTCATGCATCTGGTAGCCTACCATCCGGATTTTATCCGGGGCAGGTACGACACCTCTTTCTGGGAGAAAAACAGCGAAACTATATTCCGTTGGAATGAGGAGGGAAAGACCTCAGATGATGACACATAATTTATTTTTACAGCGCAGAAAAAAGCTGCAGAAGCTGGA
>SFQZ01000181.1 GCA_004562915.1 bacterium | reverse complement strand
ATAACAGGAGAAAATTGATGATAATAGAAAATGGTGATTCAAAATTTACAGAGGAAGAAAAGCGAAATCTTGTTGTACGAGAATATACGAGTGAAGAAATACAGCAAAATAAAAAAGCGTATGTAAATAAAAGCACAAAAAAATGTTTTCCATTCATAGTCCTAATAGTGTTATGCAGCATTTGTTCTTATATATTACCCGACATGTCATATGCAATTGATATTGTCATGGTTATCATCATTTTTTTGTTTATCTTAACGATAATCATAAATATATTGAATTATAGAATTGCAAAAAGAAGTCACTACATAGAGATTTTTGTAGATAAAAAGCTTCCGATAGAAGCAGAAAGCAAAGATGCAGGAGCATCTGATGATTCATGCATGATATATCATTATCCGGTGGAAGGAAGAGACACTATATCAGGATATTCGAGTATTTTTTATATTGGTAAGGAAAAATATAAAAATATTGAAGATGCAGAAAAAATTAAAATTAATGTAGAGTATGCTGATTAATAGTAAACGGTCAATTATTTCCTCTTGACATCTCCAACTAAGTGTGTATAATAACCAATGCAACTTAAAAATGCAAACAATTTGCAAATGCATACAAAATGCAAAAACAAATAATTTGCAATTTAGTATACGAGACAATAGAACACACAAATGCGGGAGGCGTTTGCTATGATACACATTTTAGAACATACATTATCACACACGATTGAGGACAGCGTAAAACTGCTGCCGTTTTTATTTTTAACTTATTTATTCATGGAATTACTGGAGCACACGACAGGCGGCAAGGTGCAGAACAAGATCAAGAATGCAGGAAAAGTAGGACCGCTGTGGGGCGGATTGCTTGGGATTATGCCGCAGTGCGGGTTTTCTGCCGCGGCGTCCAGCCTTTATGCCGGACGTGTCATTACGGTGGGAACGCTGCTTGCCATATTTTTGTCCACGTCGGATGAGATGCTGCCGATCTTTATCTCTGAGGCGGTAGCACCGGCGACCATTTTTAAAATTCTTGGTGCAAAAGTCTGCATTGCGATCATTTCAGGATTTCTTGCAGAACTGGTTTATGTGAATGTTTTCAAAAAGAAAGAAAAAGACATGGACATCCATGTGGTATGCGAGGAAGAACACTGCAGTTGCGAGGATGGTGTCTTGAAGTCAGCGTTAAAACACACGTTCAAGATTTTTGTATACATTCTGCTCATCACGTTTATGCTGACATTCGTGATCGAACTGATCGGCGAAGACAAGCTTGCGGTAGTATTTCAGGACATTCCGGTGGTGGGAGAGATGATCGCAGCACTTGTGGGACTGATCCCAAACTGCGCATCTTCGGTGGTGATCACGGAGTTATATTTAAGCGGGATCATCGGAGCCGGGGCAATGATGTCCGGTCTTCTGGTAAATGCAGGTGTCGGTCTGCTGGTTTTGTTCCGACTGAACCGTGACTGGAAACAGAATGTGGGAATCATGGCGGCACTCTATGGTTTCGGCGTGTTCTGGGGTGTTATCATTGAATTGCTGGGAATAGTATTTTAAAAATAAAAATGTAGAAAATGGCATTTACTTGGAAAGAAAAGAGATGAAATAATGGCAGGGAATGGCTATACAACAACGAGCAGGAAAAAAATCCTGGAATATCTTATGGCGAACAGTGACCGCACGGTGACGGTGGCAGACATCGACCAATATCTGAAAAAAAATGATAACGAGGTGAACATCACAACCATTTACCGGTATCTGGACAAGCTTGCAAAAGAGGGCACGGTCATGAAATACGTGGCAGAGAAGGGGAGTCAGGCGGTGTACCAGTATGTGGAAATGGGGCATCACTGCGAGGAGCATCTCCATTTGAAATGTGTTTCCTGCGGATGCATCATACATCTGGAATGTGCGTTTATGGATGAGATCGCTGAGCATGTTTTAAAAGATCATGGATTTACACTGCAATGCAAAAATTCCATTATTTATGGTTTGTGCAGGGAGTGCAGGAAAAAACAGGACAGGGAATAATACTGCTATAGGATTTCCCTATAATCGGCTCATGGTTTTATGGATTAACACTTTTTCGATTGATTTGATATGATAATTCCAACAGCAGAACCTGAGAAAAACAGGCAGGCAAAAAGAATGAAAACATAGAAAAAGGATGGAAAAACACATGAGCACATTAAAAGAGAGAAAATTAAAATTTGAGACATTACAGTTACACGTTGGACAGGAAGAACCGGATCCTGTGACCGATGCAAGAGCAGTTCCGATTTACCAGACATCTTCTTACGTATTCCACAATTCAAAGCATGCAGCAGACCGTTTCGGTTTGCGTGACGCAGGAAATATTTACGGAAGACTGACCAATCCGACAGAGGATATTTTTGAACAGCGTATTGCAGCATTAGAGGGCGGCGTGGCAGCGCTTGCAGTCGGTTCCGGTGCAGCAGCCGTTACATACACGATTGAAAACCTTGCACAGGCAGGTGATCATATCGTATCTGCAAAAAATATTTACGGCGGCACTTATAATCTGCTGGCACATACATTAGTAGATTTTGGCGTTACGACCACGTTTGTTGATCCCTTTAACTTAGAGGAAGTAGAAGGCGCTATCAAGGACAACACAAAAGCAGTTTACATTGAGACACTCGGCAATCCAAACTCTGAAGTAGTGGATATCGAAGCACTCGCAGAGATCGCACACAAACATAAAATTCCACTTGTCATCGACAATACGTTCGGCACACCATATCTGATCCGTCCAATCGAGTACGGCGCAGATATCGTGGTTCATTCCGCAACCAAATTCATTGGTGGACACGGAACCACAATCGGTGGTGTCATCATTGACGGTGGAAAATTTGACTGGGCTGCATCCGGAAAATTCCCACAGCTCACGGAACCAAACCCAAGCTATCATGGTGTCAGCTTCGCAGCGGCAGCAGGACCGGCAGCATTCGTGACAAGAATCCGTGCTATTTTATTAAGGGATACCGGGGCAACACTTTCTCCAATCCATGCATTTATCTTTTTACAGGGCTTAGAGACATTATCCTTAAGAGTCGAGCGTCATGTGGAAAATGCATTAAAGGTTGTGGAGTTTTTAGAGAAACAGCCACTGGTTGAAAAAGTAAATCATCCATCCGTTTCCGAAGATCCGGAGCAGCAGAGATTATACAAAAAATATTTCCCGAACGGCGGCGGTTCCATTTTCACATTTGAAATCAAAGGCGATGACAAAAAAGCGCAGGAGTTTATCGATCATTTACAGTTATTCTCCTTACTTGCCAATGTAGCAGATGTAAAATCCCTTGTCATCCATCCGGCATCTACCACACATGCGGAATTAAATGAGGCGGAACAGGCAGAGCAGGGAATCAAGCCAAACACCATCCGTCTTTCCATCGGTACAGAAAATATCGACGATATCCTCTATGATCTGCAGGAAGCGTTTGACGCAGTAAAATAATATAGGCCATTTTGATAATTTATCATTCAGAAAGGATTGCGCACAGAAATGTGTTGCAGTCCTTTTTATCTTTTCATAGAAAAAAACATTGCAATATAGAAGCAATTCATATAGTATAAAATATGAAAATTAAAATTTTAGTTTATAAAAAAGATTTGGGAGGAAAAGAAAATGAATGCAAAACAACTGACCGCAGCAGAGACAATTGTGATGAAGTGTATCTGGGACGCAGACCATGAGATGTCACTGGCAGAAATCGTAAAGAATGCAAATGAGGGATACCGAAAGGAATGGAAGCCCCAGACCGTATCGACTTATCTGGCAAAACTCTGCCTGAAAAATTATATCCAGATGAAACGAACCGGAAGAACGATCACCTATGAAATACTCATCACGGAAGAGGACTACAAGAGTGAGCAGGCGAGGGAGTTTGTCGCATTCTGGAATAATGGTTCGCTCAAGCAGTTTATCACCGCTTTTTATAAGGATGAACCGGCTTCCAAAGACGAGATTGAGGAACTTCGGAATGCGATTGAGGAACTGGAAGAGTAGGATGGTACAGAACAGGAAAAGTAGTATGAGCAGTAAAATCAAACAGTATTTTGCAAATAAAGAGAATCGTATCAAGTGCGGCATCACAGGCGGAACGATTGCATTGGCGGTCATTATTTTTGTAGGGATGGTGTTTATGGAGGAAAATGAAACTCAAAATAATTCCATCGAAACTGTTTCACAGACGGAAAGTGACACGCAGACAGAAGAAGAGACAGGATATTCTTTCAACGCGGGCGATCTTTACGATATGCGGCTGGATGCACAGACAATCGAAGATTATTATATGAAATCCTGTGGGGATCAGTTCAATCTGTACACGATCGATGAGGATGGTGTGCTCTG
>SFQZ01000041.1 GCA_004562915.1 bacterium | reverse complement strand
GCCGGCAGATCAGTTTAAACCATATGGGGCGACACCGGGGCATGGAATTGAATGGGCAAGACTGATTACACAGTGGGCACTTTCTACTTATAAAGAGGATAAAGAAGCAGCAGGAAAATACATTGAGATTGCAGAAAATCTGTATAACAGAGCAGTGGAAGATGCATGGAATGCAGATGGAGCTCCGGGAATTGCTTATACTACAGACTGGAATGGAAATCCGATCGTTCATGACAGAATGCACTGGACACTTGCGGAAGCAATCAATACATCAGCAACTCTTTATCATGTAACAAAGAAACAAAAATATGCAGATGATTTTGCTGAGTTTATGGAGTATCTGGAAGATAAAGTTCATGACCATGTAAATGGTTCCTGGTTCCATCAGCTGGATCGCAATAATAATGTGATTGGTACTGTATGGCCCGGAAAATCAGACATTTATCATGCTCTGCAGGCTACTTTGATCCCGTATTATGCTTCGGATGTTTCAATTGCGGCAGCAGTAAAACAGGGATTGAAACGATAAGCAGCTAACTGACCAGAAGTATGACTGCTATGACCAGAAAGAAAAAATTGGAAGTAATATAACTTGAAATACTGCATAGACTAAGGTATAATAATTTTAGCGAAAGTCGGTAAAACTGACAGGCGTAGGAACGTGATTTCCTGGGGTGTGCGACCCTCTCTTTATTTTGAACCTACATTTACGTTTATGGGATTCCTATATTGTTGATTGGATGTCAGGCCGTCGTTTGCAGCGGAAGGCAGAAGAGATACTGCGGTCGCCCACCTAGCATTCGCTAGGCGTCAAAATAAGGGAAACGGCATCCTGGGGTCACGAAAGAGAAGAAGAGAGTCATGAAAATGACTCTCTTTATTATAGCAAGATCCGGCAGATCTATCAGATTGACAGTCGGACAGGACGGAGGAGCGTATGAGTGTAGAGAAACAGTCTTTTGGAAAGACAAAGCAGGGACAGGAGATTACCTTATTTAGTGTAACTAATAAAAATGGCATGGTAATGAAAGTAACAGATTTTGGGGCAATTCTCGTGAGTGTTCTGGTACCGGACCGCAGTGGTGAGATGAAAGATGTGGTATTGGGATACGATCAGGGAGAAACATACCAGGTGAATGCTCCTCATTTTGGTTCAACGATCGGAAGAAATGGAAATCGAATTGATCAGGCTTCTTTTGTATTGAATGGAAAAAAGATTCAGTTGACGCCAAATGAAAATGAGAATAACTTACATAGCGGACCGGATGGTTTTGAATTCATGATGTGGGAGGCGAAAACAGATGAATGTTCTGTAGCATTCCATCATTTTAGTCCGGATGGGGAACAGGGATTTCCTGGTAATTTTAATATTACAGTGACGTATACATTGACGGATGATAATGCAGTGGAGATTCATTATGAAGGAACATGTGATCAGGATACAGTGGCAAATATGACGAATCACAGTTATTTCAATCTGGGAGGTCATGATTCCGGACTGGTTTATGATCAGACTATGCAGCTGAATGCATCTGCCTATACCCCAGTGATTGATTCCAAATCCATTCCTACCGGAGAAATCGCACCGGTTGCCGGAACACCGATGGATTTTACTCAGCCTAAGTTGATCGGGAAAGAGATAGATGCTGATTTTGAACAGCTGAGGCTTACCGGTGGGTATGATCATAATTATGTTTTGGATAAAGAAGATGGTGCGCTGACATGGATGGCACGTGCTTATTGTGAAAAAACCGGTATTGGCATGGAAGCATATACAGACTGTCCGGCGGTTCAGTTCTATACCGGTAATTTTATCCAGAATGAAAACGGAAAAAACGGTGTTACCTATGAGAAACGTCATGGTTTCTGCCTGGAGTCGCAGCATTGTCCGAATGCGGTAAATGACGCTCACTTTAAACAGCCGTTTTTAAAAGCCGGCGAAAAATACGATTCAAAGACCATTTATAAATTTACAGTAACGAAATAAATTATAAAAAAATCCGGATTTGCAGGAGGCAGTTGCTTTTTTGTAGAACCCGGATTTTTTTGTCATATGAAAAAGATTGTTCCAGAATAGTTGGCAATCAATTACATATACTAGGGTATGAGAAAAAATGAATGGAACTGTTTACGGTGGATGGAAATCAGTACGGTACTGTTGGCAGTTATTATGGTGTTCTTTGGATATAAGGAATATTGCCTGAAAAAACAGATGGAATACAATATGAAACGTGAACAGATGAAGGCGGAACAGGTAAGTGTGGAAAACAATCTGCAGACAAAGGTGCAGGTGAAGGAACAGGAATATGCAGTCGGGCAGATGAATGATGTAGGGCAAGCAAGACAAACGGAAACAGAGAAAACGATTCGAGTATTGCTCATGAATAATGATCAGAACACATGTATGCAGCAGCAGGTAATATTACAGTCCTCCGGTGAAATTACAGTTACCGGAGCAAAATCGTGTATGGTCACGCCGGATATACCGTTTGATGTCAGTACGTTTCTTGCTGTGGGAGAAGTGGTTTCTGTAAAGTCAGATGCTCCGATTACCGTGTTGTCACTGGAAAGAAGTCAGGGTTCCCCTTCCTACGAAGGAGTATTGGAAATTCATCGGAGAGTGGACGGATATTATATTGTGAATGCGGTAGAACTGGAGACATATCTGAAATATGTGGTACCGAGCGAAATGCCCTCTTCATACCCACAGGAAGCACTGAAAGCACAGGCTGTATGTGCAAGAACGTATGCTGTCAGACAGATGCAAAGCAACAGTCTGGAGGAATATGGGGCAGATGTGGATGATACGGTAGCATATCAGGTGTATAATAATATTTCCAGGCAGGAATCCACCGATCAGGCAGTGGAGGAGACCAGAGGGAAAATTATGTGTTGTGAGGGAGAGCCGATACAGGCATATTTCTTTTCAACATCCTGTGGCTTTACAAGTTCGAGTGATGTATGGTCGGAAACCGATGAGAAGGAATATCTGAGAAGCATTTCGGTTTCAAGACAGACGGTGGAGACACTGGCGGACACTGGTTATCCAGAATCATCGGTATCTCAGCTGACCGTGAGCAATGACGAGTTTGAAAAAATCATATACGAGAAAAATTCTCTTGATTATGAATGCGAAGAACCATGGTATCGATGGGAAGTGAATATTTCATGGGAGGAGATTGAACAAAGAACGGAAGAAAAATTTCCCGGAATCGGAAAGCTGCAAAGGATTGAGATTGGAGAAAGATCATCCGGCGGAGCTGCAAAACAATTGATTCTGACAGGAAGTGGAAGTTCAGAAGTGATTGACAATGAGTATCGTATCCGTGAATTTTTATCTCCCGGGGAAGAAGCAATAAAACTTCAGGATGGCTCCAGTAATACCTCCATGCAATTGTTGCCCAGTGCGTATATAGTATTTGAGACGATAACTGAAAACAAGAAACCATCAGTTCTTTATATTCGGGGAGGTGGATACGGACACGGTGTGGGAATGAGTCAGAATGGTGCAAAGTATCTGGCACTTGAAGGACTGAACTGGCAGCAGATTCTTTCTGTATTTTATAAAAACTATACCCTGCAAAATGACTTACCTGCTCAGTAGGATTCGCAGTCTCATGCAAAATAACAGGAATACTTGCAAGAAACTACAAAAAATAGTATGATAGAGAGAAACTGGAATGGGGAAGTTTTAGGGAAAGGAAATACAGGATGAAATATTTAAAAATCGTGCGTAGTTTTATGAAGCGTTTGAATAGTGATCATGTAGGGGCTTTCGCTGCACAGGCCGCTTATTTTATTTTGCTTTCCTTTATTCCGTTTTTGCTTCTTTTGTTGACAATGATACAATATACTCCTGTCACTCAGAATATGGTGACAAATGTTCTTTTGACAATTCTTCCGGAAAATGGCGATTTCAGAACATTTTTGCTGAGTATCATCCAGGAGGTTTACGGAAAATCGACAGCAGTAGTACCGGTTTCTGCACTGTTCGCATTGTGGAGTGCCGGAAAAGGAGTCATGGCTCTTACAAACGGAGTTAATGCTATTTACCATGTAGAAGAAACACGAAACTATGTTATCATGAGGATACGATCAGCATTTTATACGCTGTTATTTATTTTTGCGGTGATCGGCAGTCTGTTGCTTCTGGTTTTTGGTAATACGATTCAGAAATTGCTCACAAAATATATTCCTGTTTTGGCTCGTGTTACGGCATATATTATTGGGATGAGAACCGGTATTACATTATTGGTTTTGGTACTTATTTTTCTGATGGTCTTTAAGTTCCTTCCCAACAGAAAAGCAAGTGTCCGCAATCAGATTCCGGGTGCAGTAGTTTCAGCGGTAGCCTGGTCCTTGTTTTCGTTGGGATTTTCTCTGTATCTGGATATATCAAACGGCTTTTCCAACATGTATGGAAGTCTGACGACGATTGTTCTTATTCTTTTGTGGCTGTATTTTTGTATGTATATTATGTTGATCGGTGCGGAAATTAATGCGTATTTTGAGGAGAAAATCCAGCGTGTCCATGAGATGGCCAGTGAAAAGATCCGACTGGAATACAGAGAACTGGTAGGCGGCATGAGAGATGACAAAGAAGAGGAAGAAGAGAAAGAGGAAGAGAATTATTCAGAATGATAATTGGCAGAAACATACAGAAAAAATCCTTGACATAAAGAAAAAATATGCTTAGAATATACGGTGACAGAAAAAAGCTGAGAAAGTGTCAGTAGACATACATTTTCTATCAGAGAGAGAGGGTCACCGGCTGAAAGCCCTTTTGAGTTCAGATGTATGTTGAGATTCCCACTGGAGCTGCGTCCCTGAATTCAGTAAGGGATGACGTGAAGACGCGTTAAGTCATAAGGAGTGTCCGGATGTAGAAGATACATTCGGGAAATTGGGTGGTATCGCGAGTTTATGGCCTCGTCCCTTTCAGGGATGAGGCTTTTTATAGTTATAGGCAGCTTTTTAATCCCTATCGTATAAAAAGCCCTCCGGGCAGGAGTCTATTTATCGTTTACGAAACTTAAGCAGGTACCATAAATAATGAAAAAAGGAGAAAAGTCATGAATAACAGCATTAAAGAAACCTTGCAGGCGATTCTGGACGAAGCTTCCAAGAGAATTGAGCAGTCCGATGCTCTGGACAAACTGAATGATGTAAGAGTGAATTTCCTGGGGAAGAAAGGCCAGCTTACTTCCGTTCTCAAAAGTATGAAGGATGTTGCACCAGAGGATCGTCCGCAGGTAGGACAGATGGTGAATGATGCAAGAGCAAAGATTGAAGCTATGATGGAAGAAACTAAAAAACGTCTGGAGGATGAGTTAAGAGAAGCAAAGCTTGCATCTGAGACTATTGACGTTACTCTTCCTGCAAAGAAGGCAAATGTGGGACATCGTCATCCAAATACGATTGCCCTGGAAGAAGTAGAACGAATCTTTATCGGCATGGGTTATGAAGTCGTAGAAGGACCGGAAGTAGAATATGCGGATTATAACTTTACAAAACTGAATATTCCGGAAGACCATCCGGCCAGAGATGAACAGGATACCTTTTTTATCAATGACAGTATCCTGCTGCGTTCTCAGACATCACCGGTACAGGCAAGAACCATGGAGAAAGGAAAGCTGCCGATCCGTATGATCGCACCGGGACGTGTGTTCCGTTCTGATGAAGTGGATGCTACCCATTCTCCATCTTTCCATCAGATCGAAGGTCTGGTTATTGACAAACATATTACATTTGCTGACCTTAAGGGAACTCTGGAAGAATTTGCTAAAGAACTGTTCGGACCGGAAACAAAGACAAAATTCCGTCCTCATCATTTCCCATTTACAGAGCCTAGTGCGGAAGTTGACGTTTCCTGCTTCAAATGCGGCGGAAGTGGATGCCGCTTCTGTAAAGGAAGTGGCTGGATCGAGATTCTTGGATGCGGAATGGTACATCCGCATGTATTGGAAATGTGCGGCATTGACCCGAATGAGTATACCGGATTTGCATTTGGTGTAGGTCTGGAACGTATCGCTCTTTTGAAATATGAGATCGATGATATGCGTCTTCTGTACGAAAATGATTACAGATTCTTAAAACAGTTCTAGGAGGAAGAAAATTATGAATACATCATTATCATGGATTAAAATGTTTGTTCCTGATCTGGATGTGACTGCACAGGAATATACAGATGCAATGACACTGTCTGGAACAAAGGTTGAAGGATTTGAAAAACTGGATGCGGATCTGGAAAATATTGTAATCGGACAGATTGAGAAAATTGAGAGACATCCGGATGCGGATAAACTGATTATTTGTCAGGTAAATGTAGGAAATGAAGTGATTCAGATTGTTACAGGTGCACCGAATGTAAAAGAGGGAGATAAGGTTCCCGTTGTACTGCCGGGTGGACGTGTAGCAGGGGGACATGACGGAAAGAAAACACCGGGCGGAATTAAGATCAAGGCCGGAAAGCTTCGTGGTGTGGAATCTTTCGGTATGATGTGCTCTATCGAGGAATTGGGTTCTACAAAAGAAATGTATCCGGAAGCACCGGAATACGGTATCTATATTTTCCCGGAAAATGCAGTTGTGGGAGAGAGTGCTATCAAAGCATTGGGTCTGGATGATGTGATCTTTGAGTATGAGATTACTTCAAACCGTGTAGACTGTTACAGCGTTCTCGGTATTGCAAGAGAAGCTGCCGCAACCTTCGGAAAAAAATTTGTTTCTCCTGTTGTGAAAGAAACAGGTAATGAGGAAAAAGCAGAAGATTATATCAAAGTAACTGTGGAAGACACCGATCTGTGTCCGCGTTACTGTGCGAGAGTTGTAAAAAATGTAAAGATTGGACCATCTCCGAAATGGATGCAGAGATGTCTGGCGGCAAATGGCATTCGTCCCATCAACAATCTGGTTGATATCACAAACTATGTAATGGAAGAATATGGTCAGCCGATGCATGCGTATGATCTGGATACAATTGCGGATCATCAGATTGTAGTTCGCCGTGCATCTCACGATGAGAAATTTGTGACTCTGGATGGTCAGGAACGTACTATGGATGAAAATGTTCTGATGATCTGTGATGGTGAAAAAGCCGTAGGTATTGCCGGTATCATGGGCGGTGAAAACTCCATGATTACAGATAAGGTACAGACAGTCCTTTTTGAGGCAGCCTGCTTCGATGGCCCCAATATTCGTCTTTCATCCAAGAGAATCGGTCTCCGTACAGATGCGTCCGGTAAGTTTGAAAAAGGACTTGACCCCAACAACGCACAGGCAGCAATTAATCGTGCCTGCCAGCTGATGGAAGAACTGGGTGCCGGTGAAGTAGTAGGCGGCATGGTAGATGTATATACAAAGAAAAAAGAACCGGTGAGAGTTCCTTTTGAACCTGAAAAAATCAATGATCTTTTGGGAACAGATATTTCCAAAGAACAAATGCTTGAGTATCTGGCAAAAGTAGAACTGGCATATGACGCAGAAACCAATGAAATCGTTGCTCCTACATTCCGTCACGACGTTTTCCGCACAGCAGATATTGCAGAGGAAATTGCAAGATTCTATGGTTATGACAATATTCCTACCACACTTCCCAGTGGTGAAGCTACTACAGGAAAGCTTCCATTCAAACTGAGAATCGAAGAAGTGGCAAGAGATGTGGCTGAATACTGTGGTTTCTCACAAGGTTACTGTTATTCTTTTGAAAGCCCTAAGGTTTATGATAAACTTTTGATTCCTGCAGATGATCCTCAGCGTCAGGCAATTGTTATTTCTAACCCATTGGGCGAAGATTTCAGTATTATGCGTACCATTTCCTTGAATGGAATGTTGACATCTTTGGCAACCAATTATAACAGAAGAAATAAAAATGTACGTCTGTACGAACTGGGAAATGTTTATCTTCCAAAAGAACTTCCGCTTACAGAACTTCCGGAAGAACGTATGATGTTTACTCTGGGAATGTATGGTGATGGAGATTTCTTCGATATGAAAGGTGTAATTGAAGAATTCTTTGATCAGGTGGGAATGCATAAGAAAACCGATTATAATCCGAAAGCAGGAAAAGCATTCCTTCATCCGGGACGTCAGGCTCTGATCACTTATGAAGGCGACGAAATTGGTTATCTGGGTGAAGTTCATCCGGTTGTTGCGGATACTTATGGTATCGGAGCAAGAGCTTATATCGCTGTTCTTGATATTCTTAAGGTAGTGGAACATGCAACCTTTGACCGCAAATTCGAAGGAATTGCAAAATATCCTGCAGTAAACAGAGATATCTCCATGGTAGTTCCGAAATCCGTGCTGGTAGGTGAGATTGAACATATGATCGCACAGAGAGGCGGAAAGATTCTGGAGAACTATGAATTGTTTGATATCTATGAAGGAAGCCAGATTCAGGAAGGTTACAAATCTGTAGCATATTCCATTACCTTCCGTTCCAAAGAAAAGACACTGGAAGAGGCAGAAGTAACAGGTGCAATGAAGAAAATCCTGAACGGATTGGAAAGCATGGGCATTGAGCTTAGAAAGTAATTGGAGATAATAACATGAAACTTTATATCATTCGTCATGGAGAGACCGTTTGGAATACAGAGGGACGTCTTCAGGGAAGAGCAGATATAGAATTAAATGAAAATGGAATCCGCCTTGCCCGGGTAACTGCCCGGGGGATGGCGGACATCCCTTTTGATCTGGCAATCACCAGTCCGCTAAAGAGAGCCCGTCAGACA
This sequence comes from bacterium, assembly GCA_004562915.1. Taxonomy (GTDB): domain Bacteria; phylum Bacillota; class Clostridia; order Lachnospirales; family Lachnospiraceae; genus Oliverpabstia. The sequence continues at coordinate 15,941 of SFQZ01000041.1, read as the reverse complement.
GCAGAGCTGGTTCTGGGTGACAGGAAAGTTCCGATTCTTGAGGATGCCAGACTGGAAGAAATCACTTTCGGAGAATGGGAAGGATTATGTTGCCGCAGAGATAATTACCAGATTCCATCGAAAGATTTTCAGGATTTTTTCATGAATCCTTTTCATTATCATCCGCCGGTCGGCGGTGAGACGATTCGTCAGGTTCTCGATCGTACCGGAGAATTCTATCAGGAACTGATACATAACCCGGATTATCAGGAGAAGACGATTCTGATAGCCGCACACGGTTGCTCCTGCAGAGCACTTCTGAACCAGATTTACGAAAACAAAGAAGATTTTTGGCGAGGTCATGTGCCCCCAAACTGCGGAGTAAGTATTGTGGAAGTGAAGGATGGAGAGAGTACGCTGGTGGCAGAGGATAAGATCTATTACGATCCGAATGAACTGGTGGATTTTTACGGCGTAGAGTCCAGTGAGTGAAATACTTCTTTAGAAAAATGTAAGAAAAAATATAAGAAGAACGAATTGTCACGCAATAGGGTGTATTATATACTGAAGGTGATGATTTGGAAAATGTAAGACTTCCCCGGGGATTTTTTATTTTCCCTTGGGGAAGTTTTTTACTTTGTTGAAAGAAAGACGAAGGAGGACATAGGATGCTGGAACTTAGAAACGTCAACAAAAATTATGGATCAACACTTGCAGTAAAAGAGGTCTCTTTTACTGTACCGGATGGAATGATCGGAGTGCTGCTGGGACCCAATGGGGCCGGAAAATCTACTATTATAAAAAGTATCGCAGGTTTGTTAAAGTTTACAGGACAGATCAGAATCCATGGGATGGATTCCAGAGACAGGGAAGCCAGGAAAGTTTTCGCCTATGTTCCGGAGATTCCCGCTATGTATCAGGCACTTACGGTTGCGGAACATATGGAATTTATCCGAAGAGCCTACCGGTTGGATATTTCAGAACAGGAAATCCAGGCTATTTTGGAACGGTTTGAACTTTGGGATAAAAGAGAGAAACTGGGAGATGAACTGTCAAAAGGAATGATGCAGAAAGTCAGCATCTGCTGTGCACTGTTGATTCATCCACGGGTGATGCTTCTGGACGAGCCGATGGTTGGTCTTGATCCGAAAGCCATAAAAGAACTGAAAGAGGTAATTCTTGAACTAAAAGCAAGAGGTACTACCGTTCTGATCAGTACACATATGCTGGAAATGGTAAAGGAACTGTGGGATATGGTGTTTGTGATGGAAAAAGGTTCTTTGATTGCTTCTTATGATCGCTGCGAGTCAGAGGGAAAAAACCTGGATGAACTGTTTTTCCAGGTGACAGAACGGATGCAAGTGGATAAGGAGGCGTAAAATATGCAGGCATATATGTTCTTGTATAAAAAAATGTTACGAAACAGAATACGGCAAGTGCTGAAAAGACCTGTTGCATGTATCTATATCTTACTAATGGCTCTGTATTTTGGATGGTTGGCTTTTATGCTTAATAGCTGGATGGTAAACAGTAGTTTTGGTACGAGAGAAAATCTGGCACGTATTTTGTGTATGTTCAGTTTGTATCTGACACCGGCAAATTATGCTGCCTATGCAAAGCGAAAAGGATTGGTATTTCTGCCTGCAGATGTACATTTTCTATTCAGTGCTCCTGCAAGTCCCAAAGGAAATCTGTTGTATGTATATGGAAAAACGATGATTAGTATACCGATCATAGGAATCTTTACTTTTATCGCAGGTATACACTGGTTTCATGTATCATGGTGGCAAATGCTATTGTATGTTCTGATTTGCTTCGTTCTTGACAGCATCCTACAGGGAGCTATTGTCGTTTTACTTTACGGAAATGAGAGAATCGGAAAAACCGGGAATCGGATATTCAGTGCGATCATGTACGGAATTATCGGAAGTTTCGTGGTGATTGCAATTGTGATTTTTTATAAATACGGGATGCAGTGGAGTTCTCTTTTACGATTTTTTGACGGAAAATGGATTTCCCTGATTCCTCTGATCGGCTGGTCACTGGCCGTTATGCGGTTCATCATTCTGGGACCTTCTTTATTGAATATAATCTGTGCTGCATTGTATCTGGCGGCATTTGCCTTATTGACAGTCATGGCGTGGAAAATGAAGTGTACCGGACAATATTACGAAGATGCAGCAAAATTTGCGGATGATTATCAGGAAGCGAGAAAGAGAGGAAAAAAAGGTGAGGTAGCTGTTGTCGGAAAGAAAAAGAAATATAAAAAGGCTGAAGTGGTTTACAAGGGAAGCGGAGCTAAAGCAATTTTTTACAGACAGCTGCTGGAGTATAAAAAAGAACGATTCTTTATTTTTGGTTTTGTAACTTTGCTATATCTGGCAGGAGGACTGGGTATCTGTTATCTGGCACTAAAGGATCCGTCTATGACAGTGGGAATCGGACGGTATTATATCATACCGGGGATTATGGCGTATGTGAGCTTCCTTTTATGCAGCTATAAAACAAAATGGGCAAAAGAGTTAGAAAATCCATATGTATTTTTGATTCCGGAGCCGGAATTTCAGAAAATGTGGTATGCTACATTGATTGATCATATCCGGGCAGTCATCCATGCGTTGCTTTTAACTGTACCGGCAATGCTCGGACTTCATATTGAATGGTGGTACCTTCCGGTGATCGTGCTTCTTCAGGTGTGCATGAACGCTGTAGGATTGTATTCCGACACGATCTGTCAGGTAATATTCGGAAATGCGATCGGTGATACTATAAAACGGGTACTCCATATGCTGCTTTACTTTATTGCACTGCTGATTGCAGTCATTGCGGCGGCGGTTGCAACTGCAATTGCGGGCGTATGGGCAGGGCTTGGGATTGCGTCTGTTTATATGGTTGTGCTTGCGGGTCTGATGGCATGGGGCGGATCGAGGTGCTTTGCACGGATGGAAAGCTAAAGCAATAATTGAAAACCTGGATAGTTTTTCTTTACATCAGGAAATGAAGAATTGCTGCATAAATCAAAAGATGAAGAGGATAGAATGCGTAAAAAAAGTACTTTAAGGATAACCCCCTTTTTCCGTTATAAAGATTAATCGGAAGGAAAGCCAGGCATGCAGGTGCTTCCCATAAAAGACTGATGCATCCGGCAATTGTGCGAAGCTTTCGGTCATATCGGAATATATATAGGATTACGATCAGAAGAATTCCTTTATAATCATAATCAGTTTTTAAAAACCATGCCAAAAATCCGCCAACTAATATAGCTGTCAACTGTAACGGGATTTGGAATTTCGACTTTCTGACAGCATCCATGGCCCAGATGACAAGAAGTCCGATCAGCAGGGTAAAAAATACATTTTGGTATCCCCAGTCAACAGGAGAGTTAAATAAAGCAAGATCAAAAGGCAGTTCCGATATAAGGGCAAAAAGAAACAGCCGCAAGGCATATTTTTTTCTGTTGGATGTATGCAGAAATCCTTCTACCAGTAAAAAACAGAAAATAGGGAATGCGATGCGTCCGATGAAACGCATAACTTTATAAATCATGTACCAATTCCATGCGCCGGTACCTCTGGACAGAGGAACCGCAGGGAGAAGGATACCATAATAAATGATACTTGCTGCAAAATGATCGATCGCCATGGCGCAGATAGCGATTAGTTTCAATGTACTGCCGGAAAGACAACGAAATTTATATTGTGTGTAGCTCATAATGCCTCCCTCTGTTTCATGTTAATGTTTTTGCGGTCCCCAAGGCCAGTCACAGACATGCAAGCATGCCGCGACTGACCTTTTGTCCCTTGTCTCATATATATTATTTTTTTGAGACCATTTTGTCAATGACAATGTTTTATTTCTGATCTATTTAAGGATGTCCGGTTTTTGCTTTCAGAAATGAGAAATATGAAGTATAATAGTTTATATGACAGACAGGAGGTGTTTTTGAGATGATTATCGTATATGCAAAATGTGTAGTCAGTGGTCAGAACAGGGAACGTTTTCTTAAGCTGGCCGGTAAACTGGTGGAAGAGACCAGAAAAGAACCGGGAAATGCAGGTTATCAATTGATGCAGAGCCGTGAGTTTCCCAATATTTATGCGTTTATGGAGCAGTGGCCCAGCCAGGAAGCACTTGATATTCATATGGAATCTGAACATTTTAAAAAGCTAATTAAAGAAATCTCACAAATTGCTGAAGGGGCTCTGGAAATAACTACCCATCAGATTATTATTTAAAAAGTTTGAAAAATGGACAATTTTTTCTGGACTAATTTGTGAGTTTATGCGAAAATAGATATAGTATGTAGACGTACTTTGTATGTCTGCATGAGATACATAATCTCATAAAAAGTATTTCAAGTTTGAAAGGAGTCTTAACATGATTTATTCACATGAAGTAGAAATGATGTGTCCGGTAGCTCAGGGTGCAAATCACGGACCAGCTCCAATTCCGGAAGAAGCAAAATGGGTAAAAGCAAAAGAAGTAAAAGATATTTCCGGTTTTACACACGGTATTGGCTGGTGTGCTCCACAGCAGGGTGCCTGCAAATTAACTCTGAATGTAAAAGAGGGTGTTATCCAGGAGGCTCTTGTTGAGACAATCGGATGTTCCGGAATGACTCATTCCGCAGCTATGGCATCTGAAATCCTTCCGGGAAAAACGATTCTGGAAGCGCTGAATACAGACCTTGTATGTGACGCAATCAATACTGCTATGAGAGAACTGTTTCTTCAGATCGTTTACGGCAGAAGCCAGAGTGCATTCTCCGAAGATGGACTTGCTATCGGTGCTGGTCTGGAAGACCTTGGAAAAGGACTTCGTTCTCAGGTTGGTACTATGTATGGTACACTGGCAAAAGGACCTCGTTATCTGGAAATGGCAGAAGGATATGTAACAGGTATTGCACTGGATGAGAACAATGAGATCATCGGATATCAGTTCGTAAGCCTTGGAAAGATGACTGATTTCATCAAAAAAGGTGATGATCCTACAACTGCATGGGAAAAAGCAAAAGGACAGTATGGTCGTGTAGCAGATGCAGTTAAAATCATCGACCCGCGTAAAGAATAATCAGTACAGGTATGTTTCTGATTATCGTAAATATATTAGGAGGATGAAATAAATGGCTTTATTTGAATCATATGAAAGAAGAATTGATAAAATCAATGCAGTATTGAACAGCTATGGCATCGCTTCTATCGAAGAAGCAGAAAAAATCACAAAAGATGCCGGACTGGATGTTTACAATCAGATCAAAGGTATTCAGCCAATCTGTTTTGAAAATGCTTGCTGGGCATACATCGTAGGAGCAGCAATCGCAATTAAAAAAGGCTGCAGAACAGCAGCAGATGCAGCAGCAGCTATCGGTGAAGGTCTTCAGGCTTTCTGTATCCCGGGTTCTGTAGCAGATCAGCGTAAAGTAGGTCTGGGACATGGTAACCTTGGAAAGATGCTTCTGGAAGAAGATACAGATTGTTTCGCATTCTTGGCTGGTCATGAGTCTTTTGCAGCAGCAGAAGGTGCAATCGGTATCGCTGAGAAAGCAAACAAAGTTCGTAAAAAACCACTGCGTGTTATCCTGAACGGTCTTGGAAAAGATGCTGCAAAGATCATTTCCAGAATTAACGGATTTACCTATGTTCAGACAGAATATGATTACTTCACAGGTGAACTGAAAGAAGTTCAGAGAATCGCTTATTCTGATGGACTTCGTTCCAAAGTTAACTGCTATGGTGCAAATGATGTTCGTGAAGGTGTTGCTATCATGCACAAAGAAGGTGTAGATGTTTCCATTACTGGTAACTCTACCAACCCGACACGTTTCCAGCATCCGGTTGCAGGTACATACAAGAAAGAATGTATCGAAATGGGTAAAAAATACTTCTCCGTAGCTTCCGGTGGTGGTACAGGACGTACTCTGCATCCGGATAACATGGCAGCAGGTCCTGCTTCTTATGGTATGACAGATACTCTGGGACGTATGCATTCTGATGCTCAGTTTGCAGGTTCCTCTTCCGTACCGGCTCACGTAGAAATGATGGGACTGATCGGAGCAGGAAACAACCCGATGGTTGGTATGACTGTTGCAGTTGCAGTTTCCGTTGAGGAAGCAGCTAAAGCCGGTAAGTTCTAAGAATATAGAAAAATCAGTGGTTTAGGTGTTTATTAAATATATGGTTAAATGGTATAAAATTTGCATTATTTGCAAATCACTTGTATATTATTTGTAAACCCGTATTCGCAAACTTTATATTCAATTTTTAGGGGCATTTCGTTAATGAATGCCCCTAATTTATTTTCTCAATACCAGAGCGTGGTCATTTGATATCTCAGTCAGCATATATTGATTCGTTAATATCCCGATGTGAAATCAGAATCTTTATTACGGGGTGAGATAAAATGTTATATCATTATACGAGCATTGAAACATTGGCAATGATATTAGGCGGAAAATAAATCAGATTTACTAATTTACTAAGTGTAGATGATCCTGATGCGATAGAAAATACAGATGTAAGTAATTGGGGAAGGCACTGTTTTGTGAGCTGTTGGACAAAAAATGTTGATGATGTTTTGCCAATGTGGAATATGTATACTCCAGATATGCATGGAGTAAGAATTGGAATGCGTGAACTGCCATTTAAACTTTATTTATACGAAAAAGGTACATATGAATTTACAGCAAATACAATTACATGCATAAATATGGAGAAAGTGTATAAAGAAGGAAAAGCAGTGATTGTTCCTGATAATCCGCAATTAATTGATGTCGAATATACAGTTGATGAAGACAAGCTTAATCCTCATATAAAGATTGCAACAAATAAAAATGGGACTATTAATGTATCTGTTACTTTTAAACCTATAGGGAAATATAAAAAAACATGTTGGGCATACCAGCAGGAGAGCAGATACAAAATTATGGCACTTCCGTATCCTGTCAAAGAACTGCATAAATTAAAAAGTCCTGAAGAATATAAAAAAATAATAGATGTAATCTCTGATGGATCTATAGAACAGGCATATGATGAATTTTTTCTGGAGTTAGCGGATGATGCATTTCAAAACATGGAAATTTTATTGGGACCAAAAACTTCCAAGGTGGAAGAAATTATTGTTCAGGCGCTGGTAGATAAGTATTGCCCGGACGACAATGTTGTAATCAGAAAAAGCAGGATAAATATAAAATAAAACGTTTTGCCAACCGTCATTCAGGTGGTTGGTATTCTGGTGTAAATAAGTTATAAAATATAGAGCGTCGTATTGCTATTGGAAAAACGCTCCGGCACATCGGAGATCTGTGCAAGATTTTATATTGCGGATGCCAGATTGTACCTTAGTGATACACAGGAGACAGTTGCATTTGATTTGCAGACAGGGGAAGAATTAACCGGTGTATCTTCTCGCTATAATTATTGCGATTATATCCGCTATATAGGAGATGACATTTATTATATTGATGATACAGGAAATCAAAGTCAAACCCTGTATGTACGTCATGAGGATGGTATATCAGAAAAGCAGGATTAAGCACATATATCGATCAGCTCGGTAAACAGCTGAATAAAAAGGAATGATGATAGGAGCGAAGGAAAAAAAGAATCATAAACATACCTGTCAAAATCCACAATATGCAGGTATATTTTTGCATTTTGCAGGAAACTGTCAACCTATAGACAGCAATAAACCCGATGATGACACTGACAATGAAAGTGGCAATATCAAAAAGCAAAAGATGATCTCCCAGCAATCCGGTATAGATGTAAAAGGTGATTGGTATCAATAGTGTCCCGAGAAGAATACCCGACGGAAGCGAGGAACAGATACACGGATAAATGTTTTTTAGTTTTGAAAACGAGATAGCAGAATACAAAAGCATAGGAAAAAAAACCAGTTTCATGTGTTCCCATACGGATTCGTTGACTGGAGAGAATAAACCGATTATAAAATTATAATTTGACCATTCATAGAAAAAATGAGAAAGAGATCCCAGTACAAGGACAAAAACTGTTCCTGCAATTGTATAATATTTTAATTGTTTCATGTCGTCACCTCTACGACAGTATATCTCAGAGAGCATTGATTTATACGTACTGAAAATAATCTATAGTAAAAATTACTAGAAGTTTTATAATTGTAATAATTTTTGCTGTATACGTTTCAGAATTTTTATAGTATACTGTTGAAGTATTATGAATGAAAAAGATGATCGATCTGGCATGGAAAATTTGTGCTGCATCATTGACTTATGAAAAGGAGGAATTGTACATGTGTGGAATCGTTGGATATAATGGAATATTGCAGGCAGCGCCTATCCTTTTGAAAGGACTGCAGAAGCTGGAATATAGAGGTTATGATTCGGCAGGGATCGCTGTTCGAAATGAAGAAACCGGAAAAATAGAAGTAGTGAAGGAAAAAGGCCGTCTGAAGACGTTGATTGAAAAGACAGATTCAGGTTCTGCTGTACCGGGAAACTGCGGGATTGGTCATACTCGTTGGGCTACTCATGGTGAACCATCTGTACAGAATGCACATCCACATTGTACAGATGATAAATCGGTAGTACTTGTACACAATGGAATTATCGAAAACTATCAGGAGTTGAAAGAAAAACTTCAAAAGTCAGGATACACCTTTTATTCCCAGACGGATACAGAAGTTGCTACAAAACTGATCGATTATTATTATAAAAAGACAGGAACTCCGCTGGAGGCTATCTCACGGGCAATGCTGAGAATTCGTGGTTCGTATGCCTTTGGTATTATGTTTCATGACTATCCGGGAAAATTGTTTGCTGCCCGCAAGGACAGTCCTTTGATTATCGGAAAAAATGATACAGGATGTCTGATTGCTTCTGATGTTCCGGCAATTCTGGACAGTACGAGAAAGGTATATTATATCGGCAATCATGAGATTGCAGAAATGACCGCAACGGAGATCCATTTTTATAATATTGATCTGGAAGAGATCGAAAAAGAAATGGTTGAAATCAAATGGGATGCAGAAGCTGCTGAAAAAGGCGGTTATGAGCATTTCATGCTGAAAGAGATTCATGAACAGCCAAAAGCAGTTCAGGATACTATTGGCGCTTATGTAAAAGATGGCACGATTTCTTTTCGTGAAGCCGGACTTGATGACGAGGTCCTTAAAAATCTAGAACGAATCTATATTGTTGCCTGTGGTTCTGCATATCATGTGGGAATGGCAGGAAAATATGTAATCGAGGAGCTGGCCGGTATTCCGGTGGAAGTTGACTTGGCGTCTGAGTTTCGCTACAGAAATCCTCTGTTTGCAAATAATTCCATGGTTATCGTGGTATCCCAGTCCGGTGAAACCGCAGATAGTCTTGCGGCTTTGAGACTTTCTAAAGAAAGAGGAATTCCTGTGCTTGGAATTGTCAATGTGGTGGGATCCAGTATTGCAAGAGAAAGTGACTATATTTTATATACGTATGCAGGACCGGAGATTTCCGTTGCAACTACGAAAGCGTACAGTACGCAGTTGATTGCCGTATATCTTCTGGCGATTCAGTGTGCTGTGGTTCGTGGGCAGATCACGGAAGAACGCAGTATGGAATTGGTAAAAGAGCTGCATACTCTGCCTGAAAAGATTCAGCGGGTTCTGGATGATAAAGAACGAATTCAGTGGTTTGCAAGTAAATATGCCAATGCAAAAGATATTTTCTTCATTGGCCGTGGTATTGATTATGCGATCAGCCTTGAGGGCAGCCTGAAAATGAAAGAGATCAGTTATATTCATTCCGAAGCGTATGCTGCGGGTGAACTGAAACATGGAACAATCAGCCTGATCGAAGACGGTATTCTTGTGGTGGGTGTTGTGACCCAAAAAGAACTGTTTGAAAAAACAATCAGCAATATGGTCGAGGTAAAAAGCCGCGGTGCATACCTGATGGGACTGACTTGTTATGGTAACTATAGTATAGAGGATACGGCAGATTTTTCTGTATACGTGCCCAAGACCGAAAAGTATTTTACCACAAGTCTGGCAATTATACCGCTGCAGCTGATGGGATATTATGTCAGCGTGGCGAAAGGTCTGGACGTGGATAAGCCGAGGAATCTGGCAAAATCTGTGACAGTGGAGTAGGAGAAATTCCCATGTGGGAGAGCGTAAGAAAAAAATTTATTGGAGATAAAGCATTTTATAAAATGGTACTTGCAATTGCAGTACCAATTATGATTCAGAATGGAATTACCAATTTCGTGAGCCTTCTGGATAATATTATGGTTGGTCAGATCGGAACAGAGCAGATGTCCGGGGTTGCGATCGTCAATCAGTTACTTTTTGTATATAACCTGTGTATTTTTGGCGGTCTGTCCGGTGCAGGTATTTTTACTGCGCAGTATTTTGGACAGAAAGACGATGAAGGGATCCGCCACACTTTCCGCTTTAAAATATGGATGGCTGTGATCCTTACGGCACTGGCAATCTTTGCATTTCTTGCAGGAGGAAATTATCTGATTCAGGCATATCTGAGCGGAAGCAGTGACGGAGGAGATCTGGCAGCTGCGCTGAGATATGGAACAGTATATATGAGGGTGATGCTGACGGGGCTTCCTGCATTTATGATGGTGCAGGTATATGCCAGTACGCTGAGAGAGTGCGGAGAAACTCTGGTTCCCATGAAGGCAGGTGTGATTGCTGTATTTGTGAACCTGGTATTCAATTATCTGTTGATTTATGGTAAGTTTGGGTTGCCGGCTCTTGGCGTGATAGGTGCGGGTATTGCAACCGTAATTTCCAGATATGTGGAGATGGCGATCGTTTTGATCTGGACACACACACATAAGGAAAAGAATACGTATATGACAGGTCTGTACAGTACCCTGAAAGTTCCCGTTCATCTTGTTAAAAAATTTATTATCAAAGGTTCACCACTTCTTGTTAATGAAACCTTATGGGCGGCAGGAATGGCGGTTTTAATGCAGTGCTACTCTGTGCGGGGACTCAGTGTGGTTGCTGCACTGAATATTGCCAATACGATTTCGAATCTGTTCAATGTAGTATTTATTGCGCTGGGCGATTCTGTGGCTATTGTGGTGGGACAACATCTTGGTGCCGGTCGGATGAAAGAAGCGAGGGATACAGATAATAAGATGATTGCCTTTTCTGTGATATGCTGCACGGGAGTTGCTTTTGTTATGTTTTCCATTGCACACCAGTTCCCGAAACTGTACAATACGACAACGGAGACCAGAATGATTGCCGGATGGCTGATCATGGCACAGGCCATATTTATGCCTCAGAATGCATTTTTACATGCTTCGTACTTTACTTTGCGATCCGGTGGAAAGACAATCATCACATTTTTGTTTGACAGCGTATTTGTCTGGTGTGTCAGTGTACCGATCGCTTATATGTTCAGCAGATATACAGCTTTCTCTGTGGTGGTGATTTTTGCATTTGTACAGATGGGAGACTGGATTAAGTGTGTGATCGGTTTTATCCTGGTGAAAAAGGGAGTATGGATTCAAAATATTGTGGCGAAAGAATAAGGTGAGAGAGATATTAATTTATGCTTGCATTTGTGATTATGGTGTAGTATAATAATTCACGGTGTTAATAAAGAGATGGTCCTCTGTTACCGAAGTGTATTAAGAACATCCGAAGAATAAAGGAGAAAAAAGATGAACGAGATTATTAAAAACATCGAAGCTGCTCAGCTGAAAGCAGAAGTACCGGCATTTCGTGTTGGTGATACCGTAAGAGTTTATGGTAAGATCAAAGAAGGAAACCGTGAAAGAATTCAGGTTTTTGAAGGCGTAGTATTGAAGAAACAGGGCGGAAGCTGCCGTGAGACTTTCACAGTAAGAAAGAACTCCAATGGTATCGGCGTTGAAAAAACATGGCCGCTGCATTCTCCAAACGTTGAAAAAGTAGAAGTTATCAGACATGGTAAAGTAAGACGTGCAAAACTGAACTATCTGAGAGATCGCGTTGGTAAAGCTGCCAAAGTTAAAGAGCTGGTAAAATAATAAGGAAATATTTATATGCAGGGGGAGCAGGGGCAAATACGATAGGTACTTGCCCCTGTTTTCTGCTATGAACAATGACGGAATGCGGTAACATCAAATTTGAGGAAAAGGATAATGGGAATTTTTAAAGCAAGATATGTAAGGGATTATATTGCGGCTACAAAATTCAAAACCGTCCTTTTATGGATTGTGGAAATCATTGCGGTAGTTGTCATGGGAATTCTGCTGGCTGTTGGTTTTGGGAAGACTACAGTGATGCAGGAGGGATCTATGGATCCGACGCTTGCGGCAGGAGATACCTTGTTGATGGACAGAGCAGTGTACAAAATCAGTACGCCGAAGAGGGGAGATATTATCGCTTTCAAGCTGAATAATGAAAAGAATGCAAGTTTGCATATCAAAAGAATCGTCGGGCTTCCGGGCGAGACGATTCAGATTAAAGACGGACATATCCTGATAGATGGGGAGATCTATCAGGAGAAGTATGATTTTCCGAATATTGAGAATCCGGGTCTGGCGGAAAATGGAATTACCCTGAAGAGCGGGGAATACTTTGTTCTCGGAGATAACCGGAATAACAGTGAAGACAGCCGTTTTGTGGATATGGGAAATGTAAAAAAGAAAAATATCGTCGGAAAATTATGGTTCGTTATTTCCCCAAAAGAAAGACTTGGGAGAATAAAATAATTGAGGTGAATACATGATATTGCAGTGGTATCCAGGTCATATGACCAAGGCCAGAAGGCAGATGCAGGAAGATCTGAAACTGATTGATCTGATTATCGAGCTTGTAGATGCCCGTATACCGCTCAGCAGTCGGAATCCGGACATTGATGAGCTGGGAAAAAATAAGTCACGTCTGATCCTTTTGAATAAATCAGATCTGGCAGATGAGAAATACAATGAACAATGGACAGATTATTTTCAGAAAAGAGGATTTTTTGTACTTAAGGTAAATTCGAGAACAGGTGCAGGTCTGAAGGCAATACAGAGTGTGATACAGGAAGCCTGTAAAGATAAAATTGAGAGAGACAGACGCAGAGGAATCAAGAACCGTCCCATAAGAGCTATGGTGGTAGGAATTCCCAATGTAGGAAAATCAACATTTATCAATTCTTATGCTGGAAAAGCATGCACGAAAACCGGCAATAAACCGGGTGTTACCAAAGGAAAACAGTGGATAAGGCTGAACAAAAATCTGGAGTTATTAGATACACCGGGTATTTTATGGCCGAAGTTTGAAGATCAGGAAGTCGGAAAGCGACTTGCTTATATCGGTTCTATCAAAGATGAAATTCTAAATCTGGAAGAATTATCGCTGGAACTTTTGGATCATATCAGGAACAATTATTCTGGCATATTGTATCAACGTTACGGTATTTCAGAAGAAGGAACACCATTGTCCTTATTGGAGGGGATCGCTGAAAAACGAAAATGTCTGAACCGTGGTCAGGAACTGGATTATGCGAAAGCGGCCGGGATTTTGATGGAAGAGTTTCGAAGCGGAAAACTTGGAAGAATTACTCTGGAATATCCACCGGTATCAAAAGAAAAAAATGAAGACAATCAGTGAAATTAAAAAAGAACTGGAGCAGGCGGATGTGGCTGCACGAGAAGTGCTTCTCGCGGAATATGGGAAGGACTCCCGCAGCGGCGTGATCTCTCTGGTTCAAAAGTATGAGAAGGAAAAAGAAAAATTAAAGCAGGAAAAATCCCGGATTGAACAGCTGAAAGTATACGAGAAAAAATATGATCATCTGGGATATGTCTGTGGTATTGATGAAGCTGGTCGGGGTCCTCTGGCGGGTCCGGTTGTTGCAGGTGCTGTGATACTACCAAAAGATTCTCAGATTTTATGGCTGAATGATTCAAAAAAGCTTTCAGCAAAGAAGAGAGAAGAACTTTATGATGTGATCATGCGTGAGGCAGTGGCTGTTGGTGTAGGTTACGCAAGTCCGGCAAGGATTGATGAAATCAATATTCTGCAGGCAACCTATGAAGCTATGCGGGAAGCGATAGCAAAGCTGCCGGTTCGTCCGCAGATTCTTTTAAATGATGCGGTTACGATTCCGGCAATAGAGATTCCGCAGGTACCGATTATTAAGGGAGATGCAAAGAGTGTTTCGATTGCAGCAGCCAGTATTATTGCTAAAGTCACCAGGGACAGACTTATGACAGAATATGATAAAATCATGCCGGAATACGGATTTGCTGCTCATAAAGGATATGGTGCACAAGTGCATATAGAGGCACTGAAAAAGTATGGACCTTCTCCTATACACAGAAAAACTTTTATTACACATTTTTGTAACTGATCAGAGCTGAAGTTCTGATGTATAAATAATCCGGGGCAATTGACTCCGGTTTTACTCCCAAACAAAGGATCAGCATGTCAAATAAAAGAAGCATAGGACAAATACAGGAGCAGATAGCTGCTGAATATCTGGAAAAATCAGGATATGAGATTATAGAGAGAAACTACCGATGTCGAGCGGGTGAAATAGATATTATCGCATATCACCAGGGGTATCTTGTTTTTATAGAAGTAAAATACAGAAAAGATAACAAAAGCGGAAGCCCTGAGGAAGCGGTAAATATAAAGAAGCAAAGGCAGATTTCAAAAGTATCTGTCTGGTATCTGGCTGAGCAGGGATTAAATTTGGATACTCCATGTCGTTTTGATGTTGTGGCAATAACACCGGAACAGATCCGAATTTATGAAAATGCTTTTCCTTTTCGAAGATAGGAGACTGAATCATTAGATTGGGAGGAAAGAAAGATGAAAGACAGCTGTCAGATAAAAACAGCGGAAGTTTTAAATAATATCAGATGGAAAGAGAAAGAGCACAAAGAGATGCAGCTGAACAAAGTGCAGGATGTAGTATATCTTACCTATCCCACTCTGACAAATACCAATATGGTGGTCCACGGGTTTACAACCCGTCTGGGAGGTGTCAGCAAAGGAATTTTCAGCTCTATGAATCTTAGTTTCACCCGGGGAGATGAGGAAGAAGCTGTTCGGGAAAATTATCGGAGAATAGCAGAAGCGATAGGATTTTCCTGTGACAGTATTGTCTGTTCGGATCAGACACATACGACTAATGTGCTTCATGTTGGGAAAAAGGATTGTGGAAACGGAGTGACACGTCCAAGACCATATACAGATGTAGATGGGTTGATTACAGATGAACCGGGAGTAACCTTGACAACTTTTTATGCCGACTGTGTTCCGTTGTATCTGGTGGATCCTGTCAGAAAAGCGATAGGGCTGTCACATTCCGGATGGCGGGGAACTGTAGGAAAGATTGGAAAAGTGACTGTGGAAGCCATGACAAAAGAATTTGGATGTAAGCCGGAGAATATTATTACTGCAATTGGACCTTCCATTTGTATGGAGTGTTATGAAGTCAGCGAAGATGTGGCGGATGAATTCCGCAGGGTATATGAACAGGAAAAGTGGAGAAACTTAATGGAAAGCAAAGGGAATGGAAAGTATCAGCTGAACCTATGGGAAGCCTGCAGAGAGAATTTTCTGGAAGCGGGGATTTTACCGGAGCATATCCAGATGCCACAGATCTGTACCTGCTGTAATCCTGACTTTTTATTTTCCCATCGGGCATCCAAAGGAAAAAGAGGGAATCTTGCAGCATTCCTCGCACTAAAACCATGATAAAGTATACTTTTTGAAATCGTGGGAGCCGTGCGAAAAAACAGTAGACCATTTTAGAAGCAGGCCGTTCCCCTTCAGCTAATCGCTAACTTCGACATAAGACGCTCCGGAGAGCCGTCGCGCCTAAGTCTACGTAAGCGCTGGATCTTCAGGCTCACTTGCTCCAATGCTTCTAAAATGGTCTACTGTTTTTTGCACGTTTTCTCACGATATAAAGTGGCACCGGATACACCAGTGGTTCCGTTTTTTAGCTTCGTAGAGCAAATACAGTAAATGAACCGACGAGTTAGTGTCTA
>SFQZ01000040.1 GCA_004562915.1 bacterium | reverse complement strand
TTCAGCAGTGGGAATACTGCTTGAATTTCGATTGATACAGCTATATTATCCAATTTTCCCACCCTTGAAATATCATATGTAAAAACTGATATCATGCACAATAAAGCCATCATCCCAAAAGTGATTGCTACATTATTCGTAGTAAGCAAAAGGAGTATAAAACTAAATATTGATAGAAAGCCTCTGATTATTAAAGATTTTCCCACATAGTCCAATCTCCAGTTTTTTTGGAAAATTCCTGCATATACATCAAAAAGTGCTTCACTTAATTTATATACGAAATATAGCAGGATGCAAACTTTCTGATACGGATCATATCCAACCACAAACGTGTAAATCAAACATCCCGCAAAAGCTCCTATTCCGGTAAGATATCGGCTAACCACATAAGTACCATTCTTATATTTTCCTACTGTATCTGATACCTGAAAATTACGCATACCATAAACTGCAAAGCTATACCAGATATTAGAAACCGACATTGCCAAAGAAAGGATTCCTGCAGTTTCCAGACCCGCAATCCACACTACCACCACTGTCATCAACCATTGACAGCCCAGATAAAAAATACTTCCTATCGAATTCCACGCAATACTAGATTGTAATGATAATTTCTTTTCACTCATTTTTTGCCTGTCTTTTTTCTTTATTAAGCTGCTTCTTTCTCCATATCATAAACCATGGTATTAGTACATTTATAATTCTGTATCTTAACATTGGAAAAGGATGTAATATTTTATTAAAAATATCCCAGCAAAGGAAGTATGCACCCCACCCTTCCTCCATTGCTTCATCTTTCCACGGTGTTTTACTATGATATAACTGAAAATGCTTTTTGAATTTGTGATGATTGCCTTTCCTCCATGGACGTTCCTCTCCCAGATAATGAATAATGGCAGGATTATCTAATGAATCAGTAAAAATTTCTTTTTCATAATAAACTGCTTTTCCCATCAGTTTTTTCAAAACAGAATAAGGATAAAACCAATATATATTATAAAAATTATATTTTGGCGGAAGATAATATATACTTTCTTTGAGAACCGCATTAATTACATCCTGATCATTAGCAAACAACCTGCCTCCACGTCTTCTATAATACTCCATTATCCGATCAAAACAATGTTCTTCCTTCCATCTCTTCAAATCAAACAAGAGCACCCCTGCATTAATATAAGGAATTCCATCCATCTCTAAATCTATTTTCCTTTTTTGATCCACAGTAGCTTCGATACATGCTCCCAACACTTTTCCATTTAAATCCGTTTCCCATAAACTCTGCAAATTGCTAATATTAATCGTATCACCATCCAGATATATAATTCTCTCAATATAATCTGGAAGTAGTTTGTCAAGAAGTAATCTGGCAAGCACAATTTGATTCCAGCCCGAGGTGTCAAATTCAAAATCAAAATAATTTTTTAAATTTTCCAACTCGATAATTTCTATACTACGCCCATATATTTGCGATAATTCTTTCAATTTTCTCCGGTTTTCTTTCGATATATCCTGACCAATAATATAAACAGATATTTGCTCCATTGATTTATTATTATCAAACACAGAACAAATACTGGCTCCCACTTTTCCTACAAATTTATCGTCCGTTGTATATAATATATTCATTTTTCATCTTCTCCAAAATTTATATATGCCGCACAATGATTATGGCGTTGCTCTTCCGGCGGAAGCTTCATGTAATCACCATATTCAGGCCTTAAAAATGCATCATAGTTTTTTACTAATGCAACCATTGTATCTTCAAACGGCACTTCTATTGTCGGAAAAGAATCCTTTGTTCGAATCATAAGATTCTGACCTGTAATATAAGAATAATCGATATACAGGTCAGAATCTTTTTCCGGACAATTTTTTGCCCATTTCAAGTACCATCTTGCAGTTTTCTCCGGACCAATCCTCAAAATTCGCAGGCATTTGTGCATTATGCGACATAATCCTCCTGCGATTGTTGCGGCTGTTTTACTCATATTATCCGGTAACTTCGGATTTGGGATCAATGCTAAAACATGAATTCTTGCAATATTCCATGTCTTTCTCTGCCATTTTCTTCTTTTTTTCTCATTTTCCGATGTTTTATCATACGGAAAGATATCTATATATATCCCCAGCGGATAATCTGCCTGCTGATACGCATCCTCAATAAATCTTGTCCCCTTTTTTATCATTTTTCCAAACATAAGCGGATACTTTTTCTCTGAATCTGCTGTCATGAAAATATATTTATCCCCCATTTCTTTTGGTCCAATCTCCATGAAACGTTCATACTCTTCTCTTAACATACATACATCAATATCATCATCCCACGGTATGAAACCTTGATGCCGTAAAGCCCCTATCGCAGTTCCCCCAGTAGCAAAGTAAGTTAAATTATATTTTTTACAAATAGAAATAAAATCTTTTAAAATTTCTAATTCTGTTTTCTTTAATTTTTCAAGAACATTCTCATCATACTGTTTATTATTCATTCTTTCACCTCAAAATATACCATTGTTATAATCATATCATTATTTTTCACATGAAACAAGTCATCCTTCCAGGGTTTCCTCTTACGTTTCTATTACTTTTTCTATTTTATATTGCCAAGTATTATGATGTTTCCAAACAAATGGCTATTCATAAAACAAAGCCATCACCTTAATGATAATGGCTTTGTTGTCTTTGTTTTCTCTTCTTTTTATTATTACTTTTTACAGCAAATGTACCATAGCAATTATCATCAATATTCCAACTGTTTCTCCCAATATGTATATGATATGCTTTTTGTTTTGGCTGCGTATCTTTAGCAATTTTCATTTTTATTTATCTCTTATTCAACTATCATACACACTAACACATGCAGATATTTTTTTCAACCTTTTATGATGTAATGAATATTTTTTCCAAGAGTCAATCCCCAGATACTTCCTGCTTGCTTTTTTACCCTTAACTGATATAATAAATATTACCAAATCAACCTATAAATCGTATAACCTAGAAGGAGTTCTTATGCATAATATAATCAAAAAAATTGGAATCACACTGCTTTCTTTTTCGCTTGTGTTTCCTTTTCAGCTCTATTTCCCCAGTACTCAGACGGTTGTTCAGGCCGCTGAAAATGCAAAAATCCATTATCTGACACTTCCCGAAAACACTGAGGCCATTCTTCTGGAGTGTAATGGAAAATTTGGTATGGTGGATTCCGGTGAAGATACCGATTACCCAAGTGGTGATGACCCTCGTTATCCCGACAGGGACGGAATATCCAAAGGCTTTGGATATGAAGATGATGTTATAGCTTACTTGCAGTCTGTCGGTGTCACAGAAGATAATTTTGAATTTTATATCGGCACTCATCCTCACAGTGATCATATCGGAAGTGCCGATGAAATCATCAGAACCTTTCATCCTAAGCGAGTTTATATCCAGGAATACAAAGATTCTTATATTTCCAATTCCGGAAATCTTTGGGATAATCTCTATGTATATGATAACATGATTACGGCCGCTCTGGAAACAGGTTCCACCCTCATACAGAATTTCGACCCTGCAAAGCCTTTGTATCCGGAAACAGTCAGTTATTCCGGTTCACTAAACTGGACTGATGGTAATAATAAGGATGGTTTGCGTCCCACATCCGTTCAGGTTGTTTTGACCAATCAGGACACCGGAGAAACTCAGTCACAGTCTATAAGCCCGGACTCTTCCGGAAACTGGAACTTTGTTTTTGAAAATCTTCAAAAATATGATGACGATAAGACAGCTTATAACTACTCTGTTTCACTTGAAAATATTCCTTCCGGATATTCTGTTATAGAAACGAGTACAGGACAGTTTACTCTTATTCATATACCTTCATTAAAAACCGAATGGATCACCGTAAACTGGGAAGACGAAGATTCTGACGGCAGTTACCGCCCTTCAGAACTTGATATAGAAATCCAGAAAAAAGAGCTGGATTCCTCAACAGATACTGCTTCCTGGGAAGCAGTACAAAGTCTGACAATTACCTCTGATGAAACCGGTGCATGGGGAGTTGCTTCTGAAAGTCTTCCCCTTACTGACGAATCAGGAAACACATGTGAGTACCGACTGATTGTACTTACGCAATCTTCTGATTATATATTCGAGACAGAAGAAAATGACGGTGCTTTTGTGATTCAGGCTATTTACACAGGAGATCAGACAGTTTCTTCCTATGGACTCACAGATGAACCTGGCACTGCAGAAGATAATACCGGAACCAGCGATAATCTGCGAACCAGTACTATACCGGTTACCGACCAGGTAGATCCTGAAAATACACTGGATCCCAATAATTCAACAGAAGATTCTGTAGCTGCTCAGACAGGATTGTATGATGATCAGGATATGAATACAACCTCCACCCCTGTTTTTACTCTTGGTGAAGACATGACTATTCGTATCATGAACTATGATACAGATTACAAGATCAATCCCAAACCGGATGCCAACTACTTCTGTCTGGGGGTTCTCGTAGAAGCAAACGGTATACGTGCTTTTCTTGCCGGTGATATCAATAATTATGAAGGAACCGAGACTGTTCTTGCAGAACAGTTAGAGCACGTTGATCTTCTGACACTAGGACATCACGGTTATTATGGTTCCAATACCTACAGTTATGTTGACAAATTAAATCCTAAAGTCATGGTTATGGCTGGTACATTCAGCGCTGTCTCTAATCAAAGCATCAATGGTGAAATAGGCACATTGGATACTTTGCTTACCATGGGTGAAAAAGGCATTCCCCTATACGTAACAGGATGGTATCACGATATTATACCCGCTCTTGTATTTAATTTTGACAGCAGCTTAAGTAATAATATTCCGGATAATCTTGCTTTTATAGGCGGAACACAGCATACATCTCCCTATGAATATATCTATTACTTAGACGGAATTCCAACGCAACATACCGGATGGGTAACTTCCAACGGATATACCTGCTACTATGATAATTCTATGCACAGTGTACGCAACAAATGGATTCAGGATAGCGATGGTAGATACTCTTATCTGAACAGTAACGGAGAACTTGCCATAGGCTGGGTTTGCTATGAAAACAAATGGTATTATCTGGATGATTCCGGTTGTCTGAAAACCGGCTGGATTAATGATGGAGATTCCTGCTACTATACAGATTCTTCCGGTGCTATGGTAACCGGTGTACAGACGATTAATGGTGCAGAATACTATTTTTCTTCCTCCGGTATTATGGTCACTTCCACATGGGTAAACAATAAATATTATGGAGCTGACGGAAAATGGATTCCTGACTATAAAAACCAGAACTGGCAAAAAGACAATATAGGATGGTGGTATCAAAGACCTGATGGTTCCTGGCCTGCCAGCCAATGGGAGTTGATTGACGGCAGCTGGTATTATTTTAACAGTAAAGGATATATGTGTACCGGATGGCTGCAGCAGGGAAAAACCTGGTATTACCTGAAAAGCAGCGGTGCAATGGTCACCGGTATGCAAAATATAGATAATTCCTGGTACTATTTTAGTTCCTCTGGCGCTATGCAGACCGGATGGGTAAAATACAGCAATTCATGGTATTACTTTGGTTCCAATGGCAGTATGTATGGACAAGGCTGGCATTTAATTGACGGAAAATGGTATTATATGTATGCTTCCGGTGCTATGGCCGCCAATACATGGATCGGCTCTTACTATGTAGACAGCAGCGGAGCATGGATAAAAGATTATTCGGAAAACAATACCGACCGCTGGATAAAAAGCGGATCTCTCTGGTGGTATCGCCATGCAGATGGCAGTTACACTCGATCAGATTGGGAAAAAATCAATGGAAAATGGTATTACTTTGATGCAAACGGCTGGATGAAAACGGGTTGGTTAAAACTCGGTAATACCTGGTACTATCTCACGGAAAATGGTGACCGGGTAGAATCCTGCTGGAAATGGATAAATGGTAAATGTTATTATTTCTATTCCAATGGCTCTATGGCTTCCAATACAACAATTGATGGTTACTACGTTGATCCTTCCGGAGCATGGATACCATAACACAAAGGAACCATATAGTGAAATTATAATACAGATTTCACTATACGGTTCCTTTTCATTTATCTATGCTTATGTTTCACAATCGAAGAAATAATAGATATCAATAATGCAACTCCGATCAATCCTGCCAGTATATAAATAATATACTGATATAACTGTTTCATATTCTGCTCTGCCTGCTGCTTTTCCGACTCCGATAAACCAGACGGTTCCTCTGTTTCCGGTTCTTCGGCAGAAATTATTTCCGAAGTCATCTCTTCTTCCGGTGTGGGCTCTTCCTTCACTCCGGTTCCCACAAAATAATCATCATTATAATAATAAGCTTCTGCTGTCACATCGCCGCTGACAGTTTCCACCACTTTAAGACCGGCAACATCTTTTCCGTTCGGGATCGTTACATATCCTCCCGGCACCTCCACTTTACTGAAATTATCGAATCCGTAATTGAACATATTCGTCTGATCCTGACAAAGTTGTCCCAGTTCATCTGCCCTCATAGTTACTGCGATCAACGTCATACCGTTTCTTTCTGCTCCACTGACCAATGTATTTTTAGCAGAATCGGTAACTCCAGTCTTTCCTCCGAAACAACCTTCATAGTATTCCGGTGCTGAACGTACAACCAATGGATGATGACTGGAAAAACTCCTTGTCTCTGTGTTCATATTAGTCGGTTCGATAACAAAACTCTGAGTTCCGATAATTTCCCGGAATGTATCATTTTTGATTGCTTCCCGAAAAATCAAAGCCATATCATACGCTGTTGAATAATGATTGTCATCCGGCATTCCACTGGCATTGACAAAATGAGTATTCATACATCCCAGTTCCTGTGCTTTCTGATTCATCATATCCACAAACGCTTCCACAGAACCGCCCACATGCTCAGCAATCTGAGTAGCCACATCATTAGCGGAACGGATCATCAACAACAACAAACACTGTCTCATGGTAAGGACTTCACCTACCTGCATTCCGGCATTTCCACTTCCTGCCACCTGATCTCCCTGACAAGTTTCTGTAAATGTGACTTGTTCATCCAGACTGGAATGTTCCAATGCAAGCATACAAGTCATTATTTTTGTAATGCTGGCCGGATATCTTTTTTCATCCATTCCCTTATTATAAAGGATAGCACCTGTATCCGCATCCATCAGGATTGCTGTCTCTGCGTAAATATCAGGTCCCTGCGGCCACTCTGATATGCTATTCGTTGAAATCGAATACGATGCTCCATTTTCCACAACAGAGGCCTGAACACCAACCGTCATCATCAAAATCGCACATATGAGTATTCCAGCTGCTACACTCCGATATATTCTTTTCATGTTGTTTCTTATCCTTCCTGATTCTATTGTTTTACTCTTCTTATTTCTCCTGCAAATTCTGCTATTTGCATGTTCTTTCATTTTACCGTAAATATCTCTTCACTTCAAGACTTTACTAAGATTTCTCCCCTCATCTTCTTGCTCCGTCTTTTCAATCATGCTATACTGTGTCTATATGGGTTAATAAGGGGAGACTATGAAACAAAAATCGATTCACACACATATATATATATCTTTGCTCCTGATTTTTTTTCTGTCAGCTCTGACTGTTCTGCCTGCTGAAGCTGTCTCAGGAGCGCTAAAAACTTCAGATCTGGAAACTGCCCAGTGGAACATGGTGGCAGAATCCTCCATCATAGATGAATCCGGACAGCTCCAATCCATATGTGCAACCGACCAGTATATCGTTTGCCTGGTAAATGGAGATAAGTATACAACAAAACCCGATACTCTGATTGCTTTTTATCGCAACTCCACAGACGCCAATGGCAATCCTGTGGAGCAGTACAGTTATGCCTTTCACGTAACAGAAACAGACTACGAACATGGCAATGGCATGACCTACAATCCTGATACGCAGGAAATAGCCATCGCCGGTCTTTTTACTAACGATTCAGCAAATGCCGGAGCTGTCTTTCTTGTGGATGCCAACACTCTGCGATTCAAGCAGAAAGTACAGGTGGGTGACGGAAGCATGAATTATTTCGGCATCGATTATGACCAGGAAAATGGAAGATATATCCTGATGGCTAATCGAGTGGCCGACTATTCTTTTATCTTTACTGACAGTGACTTTCAGATTACAGATACGTTGAATCTTCACCTTTCCAACAGTAGAAGCTCTTTTCAGGATTTCTGTGTGGCAGGGGATTCTATTATCAGTATTCCGTATATGCAGAGAGATGGATTTATGAATATCGTTGATGTCTATTCCATTTCCCAAAAACAAAGAGTGGGAAGTTATTATCTTACACTCCCCGGGCATGATGCTTTTGATGTAGAACCGGAAGGCATCTGTCAGCTGGAACCGGGACATCTCCTGATGGCTTCTATCATTAAGGGAACCACCAATTTTCGATTATACGATCTTACACTGCCTCTCGTATACAGTGTGGTAACCAGTGCGGAAAACGGCACTATCACAGAAAGTGCCCTGGAAATTCCCCAGGGCGAATCCTACACTGTTTCTTACAGTTGTGAAGAAGGATTCCGCCTGCAAAAGCTGATCGTAGACGGTGCAGAACAAAATATTGAAGATTTTCCTGATTCATACACCTTTACCGATCTTCAGACTGATCATACGATACAGCCTGTTTTTGAAGAAATACCTCGATACACGGTTACTACTTCTGCAGAAAATGGAACCATCGATGAGTCTCCTTCCGCATTAGAACACGAATCTCTTACAATAAATTTTTCTCCCAATGAGCATTATGAACTGGGCTCCCTGACTGTGGACGGAAATCCTATAGAGATCCATACAGATGAAAATTCTTATACTTTTAATGATCTGACTTCCGATCATACCATTATAGTTACTTTTCAGGCGATTCCTACCTATACACTTACCATAAAAGCTGAAAACGGAACGGTCATCGAAGATGAAGTTACCCTGTACCGGGGAGAGACTTATACTACAAAAGTTTTTGCAAAGAAATATTATACTCTGACCAAATGTCTGGTTGACGGGAAAACTACTCATCTCAAGCAAAAAGATGGCAATATCACGTTGGAAAATATTCAGGGAAATCATACGATCACTCTTGTGTATGGCAGAATCTGGCTTCGTGTTCTGCTGATCTGCTTACTTCTTGTTGCAGCCTTGGTCTGCGCACTTGTGCTTCTGCATATCAGGCGTGAGAAAAAACGTCGGCAGCGTGCAAGAGAGCTTCGAAGAATGCGCCGGGAAGCAAGGGAATTCTTTGGCGAACTGGAAGAACTGGAAGAACACCAGAACCAGCCGGATAATACTTCCGTGTCTGCAGAAGAGCTGGATACACTACTGAAAGAATTAAATCTCTAAACATAAGAAAACCCTTGCAGAATTATCGTTTTTTCAGATACATTCTGTAAGGGTTCTGTTTTACTCCAACATTTTATTAATTACTGTAAAATCATGCACTGCGTTTTTTCCGATTTTTATTATTTTATGAAAATTAATGGAATTCGTTCCGCCCTGCCTCGCACGGAATGTAATAGGGATAAACTTAACCCCGCATCCTTTCTTCTCATATATAACAGAAATCAAAACATTAGACAAATTATAATTTTCAGGAATAAGTCCAATATATTTTTTCAAAGTATTTGTTTTCATCAAACGAAATGGTGTATTTGCATCCGTAACTGTAACCCCAAAGCATATTCTGATTACATATTTTAATACTTTCGTCACAAATACTCTGGATATTCCATCTTCCCTTTTATTCCTGTGACCAATGACCATATCATATTCCTGTCTCTGGTTCCAAAACTGTTCAAACTCTTCCGGCAGCGTCTGCCCATCTGAATCTGTCTGGAAAATATAATCTGCTTTCTGCTGAATAGCATATTGATAACCATACAAAATGGTTGCACCATGTCCGCTGTTTGGCTTTGTCAGTACTGTAACCATCGGATATTCTTTGGCAAACCCTGAAATGATTGAAAGTGTATGATCTTTGCTTCCGTCATCAATGATGATCATTCTGGATTTCCCACCGCCATTGTACTTCTCAATGATCGGATACCAGGCTTCCATTACTTTCTGAATCGTTTCTTCCTCATTGTATGCCGGAATTACTATATATAAACTGTCCATTGATCCCCTCATTTCTTTTATTCCAGCTATAGATACTTTCACCTTACCCACGCTCTCAGATATTCCCCGCTGCAGGCTCCCTGGTGAGGATTAAACTTTTCATTGAACGTTTTATACTTTTCTCTGTATTTTTCCACAAGTTCCGGCAAATTGTCCAGGTTTTTCAACAATTCCTCCTGGGTTTTCACCACCGGTCCCGGAAGCATGTGGATATCAAAGTAAAACTCTCTCATCTCATTTTTATAAGCATCATAATCATACATATAAAAAAGAATCGGTCTTTCCAGTATGCCATAATCAAAAAACACACTGGAATAATCCGTAATCAACACATCAGATACCAGATACAGATCATTCACATCATCCAGATTCGATACATTCTTTATAAATCCATCATATTCATCAAAATCAAACAGATTACTGATAAAATAATGAGCCCGAAACAATACTATATATTCATCACCAAGCCGTTTTTTCCATTCGTGAAAATCCACCTGCAGCTGATATCGGTAACCTTCTCCGGGCACATGCTGATTTTCCCTCCATGTGGGAGCATAAAGAATCACCTTTTTTCCCTCAGGAATCCCCAGTTTTTTTCGGAGTACGGATATCTCCTCTTCTGTCACCAGGTACAGCCTGTCATTTCTCGGATATCCTTTTTCAAGAAAAATGTTTTCTTTTCCAAGTGATTTTAAATGAAAAGCAGAAATCATTTTTTCTGTATAAAAAGGTGAAGGCGATGGCATACGGGTGAATTTTTTTGCTTCTCCGAGATAATTCTCTCTCACTTCATTCAGATTTCCTTTATTTTCCGCATAATACTCCAGATCATATCCCAGTTTTTTTAGTGGTGTACCGTGCCAGCACTGAATATATTCCTGCTCCTTCTTTGGTACTACTTCTCTCGGCAGCCTGGAATTCGTAATCCAATACGCAGCCTGGGCATAGGCCTGATAATATTCTTTCTTCCGATATTCCACAACCCGAGTATTTTCATCCTGTTCGAGAAACCGGTATTCTTCCGGATTTCGAAATGCCCAGACTTTTTTCCATGATGCATAATAGGGATCCTGCAGCATTGCCTGATAAAGTGCCTTTGGACTGCAGGCATACTTTTTTCCCATAAATGCTTCAAATACCACAGTATGGGGCTGCACTTGTCTGACTGCCCCATACTGATGTCTGTACTTTTCTGTTTTTACTTTATAATACAGTTTCAGACTCCACTTTTTCGTCCAGGGAGTCATACTGCACAACTTCCCCATCCATTTCCAGATATTCATTGCTCTCTCCTATAAAAATCAGGACATAAACTCATTATAGGCTTCCAGAACTGTCTTTGTATCCCCCTGCATCCGTACTTCTCCTTCATGAAGCCACAAAAGACTGGTACAAAGTTTTTCCAGTGTTTCTGTACTGTGGGAGACGATTACAACTGTACGATTCTCATCCATAATCAGCTCTTTCATTTTCTTATAACTTTTTTTCTTGAACTTGGCATCTCCTACGCTGAGCACTTCATCAATCAACATAATATCCGTTTCAAGAACTGCTGTAATGGAAAAAGCCAGTTTAGAATACATACCGCTGGAATACGTCTTCACCGGCATATCAATAAACTTACCCAGGTTTGCAAATTCAATGATTTCATCCATCTTATCCCGAACCTGTTGTTCTGAGAATCCAAGTAACATACCGGACAGGATGATATTCTCGCGCCCGCTCAGCTGCTTCTGAAAGCCAACACCGATTGACAAAAGAGAGACCGACTCAGATTCCAGCTCAATACTGCCGGAATCCGCTGAAAAAATGCCGGCAATGGCACGCAGCAGAGTGGACTTGCCACTACCGTTCTTTCCCACAATTCCCAGAATTTCTCCCTTTTTCACCTCAAAAGAAATCCCTTTCAGTGCTTCATACACTTCCAGCTTACTTTTTTTCAAATGGAAAAAACTTTTCCGAAGAGAAAGAGATTTTACACATTTATAAGTAATTTTTAAATCCTTTACTTCTATCGCATTTTCCGGTTTCATCTAAATCACCTTTACATAATGATTCTCATTTTTATAAATAGTTACAATTCCGATGGCAGACAGCAATACTCCCACTACAAACCAAAATAAAATCAGCCGTCTGTGGGGAGTACCGGAATATACCAGTGCCTGTCTGCAGGCATCAATCAGAAATCCGACCGGATTTACCTTCAACAGCAATGTGGCGATAGCCCTATCTACCCGATCTGTGATCACATAAAAGATACCGGACATATAGAATAGGATACGAAGCCCCACATTGGTAATATTTTTCAAATCATCCATAAACACCCCGAAATGTGCCAGAATAGCACTGACACCAAACGTGATCAGGATCAGATCAACCAGAATCGGAATTACATAAATTACATTCCAGGTTACCGGTACCCTCGACAAGATCATCATCACGATCACAATTCCAAAGGAAATCAGCATCTTAAAAAGATTTTGTCCCAACAGAATCAAGATCAGAAAATATTTGGGAATATATACTTTTGTAACAACAGCCCGGTTAGCCGCCACAATCCGTACACTGCCGGATACGGTTTTATTAAACAGATTCCACATGGATAATCCTACAAACACAAAAATATGGAAATACTCTTTTTTCTGTCCGAAAATGACCATAAAGATAAACCAGTAAACCAACATAAATAAAATCGGATCCAGAATCCACCACAGCCAGCTCAAATGTGAGCTGGCCACTTCGGATTTCAGTCCCGATTTTGTTGCATATTTTGTATATGGCAGATATCGCCGCATATCCTTGATAAATCGCTTCATAGCTCTCCTCCGGGATTTTCTTCTTCTGATTTTTCACGTTTCGGCGGGAAAACCAGTTCACGAGGCTGCGCCTCGGAAGTTACCTTTACCTCCGGAAAGACCGTTGCCACAAAACGGGCGCTGGCCTGTCCATCCTCCATATGACTGAAAGTTTCGTTGAATTCTCTGTATTTTTCATCGTATACAAAATTCTCAATACTGTCTCGGATCGCATCCGGCAAATCTTCTTCCTCCGTGATGATTCTTCCCGGCAGTTTATCAATCCCAAAATAGAATCCACGGATGCTGTCCTTATAATCATCCAGATCGTACATATAAAACAGCATAGGTTTTTTCAGAATACCATAATCGAAAAATACGCTGGAATAATCGGTGATCAGAAGATCAGCGATCAGGTACAGATGATTGATATCATCATAATTGGAAACATTGTAAATGAAACCTTCAAAATCATCAAAGGAAAAATGATTTGCTACCAGATAATGAACCCGGAACAGAATCACATATTCATCTCCCAGTTCTCTGCGCAGCCGTTCAAAATCCACGTTCAGATCATAGGTAAACCCTACCCCTGCCTCATGTTGGTTGTCCCTCCAGGTAGGTGCATACAGGATTACTTTTTTATCTTCCGGAATTCCGATATATTCTTTAATTTTTCGAATATCGTCAGCGTGATAATTCAGAAGCAGATCATTTCTCGGATATCCGACTTCCATCACTTTATCTTCCATCCCGGTCTTTTTCAGATTCCATGCAGAGATAAATTTCTCACTGGCAAACTGGGACGGTGAAAGAATGTAAGTGAACTTTTTCGCATCCATATCATATTTACTACGGATATCTGCAATAGAATCAATTGCATTTTCCGAGGTTTCCAGATCATATCCAAGCCGCTTCAGTGGCGTACCATGCCAGCACTGCACATACACCTGCTCCGGCTTCGGCCATACATGATCAGGAACTCGGTAGTTCGTGATCCAGTACTTCGCTTGAGCCAATTTGCGTTCGTATACTCTGGCAGTTTGCTTAACCACTTTTGTATTCGGATTTTCCTCAAGGAACTTGTGCTTCTTTGCATTCTTAAATGCCCAGATAAACTGCCAGTCAGAAAACTCTTCATGAGAAATCATATATTCATACACAGCCTTGGGGCTGCATCCATATGTTTTTCCGTTGAATGAGTTGAACACTACTGTTTTTTCATCCGGAGTTGCTCCATGAGATCTCCACCAGTAATAAATTTTTCTTTTTATATAAAGGGTTTTTTTCCATACTTTCCGAAAGTGTGGATGTTCCTTACTGTACTGACCAATTGCCTTTTTGATCGGCTGCTTGATATACTTGCGGATTAATTTACGCCATTTACGTTTTATTTTCCGGGTAATCTTCATTACAACTCTCTCCCTAAGTACCTTTTCAATATACTTTCAGCGCTTTCTACTTCTTTCCCAGATCCTTTTTTATCTGCGTGGTAGAAATCTCAGGTGTTCTTGGCAGATACACCACATCACAGTATTCTTTCAGGAAATCAAACTTTCCTTCCCAGTCATCACCAATTACAAAAGTATCAATCTTAAATTCTTTAACGTCAGAGATTTTCTGTTCCCAGGATTCTTCCGGGATTACCAGGTCTACATATCGGATTGCTTCCAGAAGGCTTTTTCTCTCTTCATAGGAAAAATAGCACTTTTTCTGCTTTTCATTCCAGTTAAACTCGTCCGTAGACAGTGCTACGATCAGATAATCGCCCAGTGCCTTTGCGCGCTGTAAAAGCTTTACATGTCCATAATGAAGCAAATCATAAGTTCCATATGTGATTACTTTTCTCATGTCTCTCTCCTGTTTTCTTTTTCATTTTCTTCCCTGTTACTTATTTTTTATCTGTATTTAACATTTTTCTTATGTGATCACAGATTACTTTGCAGCAGGGTGCCTGTATTTCGTTGAAAAAATGATTCGTCTCTTTTCTCAGCTGTTCATAGCTGTCATGATTATACAACAATTCATATATAGAATTCAAGAACTCACTGAAAGTTTTTGGCTTTGGTCCAGGAGTCACCTTATCATAATCAAAATTTAGCCCCCGATCTTTTAAATATTCTTCCCTGTCATATGGCAAAAAGATAACCGGTTTCTCTGTAAGCAGATAATCAATGTAAATGCTGGAATAGTCCGTGATCAAAAGATCAAATATATTCAAAATCTCCATAATATCATCCGTCCGATCTTCATTCAGAAATCGGATCCTGCTGCCCGGTCTGTCCAACTCTTTCAGCCATTCACATCCGGTCGTATCATAAAGATGCATGCGGATACAGAGAAAAATCTTATTCGTTTCCAGAAATGTCAAAAGATGTTCTATGACCTTCTTCCTGTCCTTACGTATAGCTTCAAACTCTGAAAAAGGGAAAAGTTTTGTAGGTTCGTAATCCCGGAAGGTAGGTGCATAAAGAATAAATTTATCAGACTGTCGGATTACAGTTTCTTCTTTTTCATATCTGTCCGAAAGTACATCGGATGCAGCCTGCTGCACAAACAACATGTCATTTCTCGGCTGACCCCATACTTTCACTCTCTCCGGATCTACCAGAAAGCTTCTGCTCATGACAGGAATCATTTCTTTCGAAGTAGTAACTACCGCCTCATAATTATCCGCAAACAAATACTTATAATATTTTCCGGTAAACCATGAAAGATTTCCCTGTTCCATCCCGATCGTCTTCAGTGGGACCCCATGCCACAGATTAATAATCTTATACTTTTTCCGAAAACCCACACCGTAAAGCGGAGGTGCCGTAGAGGTAAACCATACCTTGCAGTTCAACACTTTTCGAATCCCTGCAAATGAATTGGTCTCTATGAAATATTCTTTTCCATACTTATCTTCCAATTCCTTCCTCTTTTTCTCATCATTCATCACATAATACGGATGAATATCAGGACAATGCTCTTTCACATACAAAAAAAGATAACTGGAATTATAGTTAAATGTCCGGTTATGGACAGAAGAAAACACCCAACATTCCGGTGAGGGTTCTCCCCGCAATGTCAGGCGTACACACATTGTTTTTATCAAACTGATGACTTTATTTAACATAACTCTTTCTCGCTCATTCTCAGTACCGAATCAATTACCGCATCCATATCATAATACTTGTATTCGCCCAGACGTCCGCCGAAAATAACCTTTGTTTCTTCCTCAGCCAATTTTTTATATTCCTGATACAGCTTGCTGTTCTTCTCATCATTGACAGGATAGTATGGTTCATCGCCCACTTTCCACTCTGAACTATATTCTCGACTGATCACAGTCTTCGGCTGGTCACCGAATTCAAAAAATTTATGTTCAATGATCCTTGTCCATGGAGTTTCCCGGTCGGTATAATTGACTACCGCATTTCCCTGAAAATTCGGTTTGTCCAGGACTTCCGTCTCAAATTTCACGGAACGGTATTCTAGTGCACCCAGTTTATAAGCAAAATAGGCATCAATCGGTCCGGTGTAGATGATTTTCTCTGCCTGACTGTCCCAAAATTCTTTCTTTTCCAGATAGTCCATATTCAGCTGTACCTCAATGCCTTCCAGAATCTTTTCGACCATTCTGGTATAACCGCCTACGGGAATTCCCTGATACCGTGCATTAAAATAGTTATTGTCAAACGTCAGGCGAACTGGCAGACGTTTGATAATAAAGGACGGAAGTTCGCGACAGGAACGTCCCCACTGTTTCTCTGTATATCCCTTCACCAGCTTCTCATAAATATCCATTCCCACCAGACTAATGGCCTGCTCTTCCAGATTGGAGGGTTCCGTGATACCGGCTTCTTTTTTCTGTTCCTCTATTTTAGCTGCCGCTTCCTCCGGTGTCACAACGTCCCACATCTTATTAAAAGTGTACATATTAAAAGGAAGAGAATACAATTCCCCATGGTAATTAGCAACCGGAGAGTTCGTATAACGATTAAAATCAGCAAACTGACTGATATATTCCCATACTTTTTTATTGTTCGTATGAAAAATATGTGCCCCATAGATATGAACATTGATTCCTTCGATCTCTTCCGTATAAACATTTCCACCGATCTGTGGTCGTTTATCAATAACAAGAACTCTTTTTCCCACTTTTTTTGCTTCATGAGCAAAAATAGAACCGTAAAGCCCGGCACCCACTACCAGATAATCGTACTGCATTTTTTGTCTCCTTTATATAATCCTCGCCAGCACCATACGGATACATGCAATAGGCTCTGCTGCCATAGCCTGACACGCCTGCATAGTATATTGTCCGTAACTGCCGATTCGCAGATAGGCATAAGCCAACACGAGATGATGCCTCATCTTAATTTCCTTCACCTGCTTCTTACTAAGCTCCGGGAAAAACTGTTTCTTATACTCATACAGTTTGTTTTCCCCTTCCACCTTGCTGCCACTGCTGGAAAGTCCTTCCGTCTTTCTATGTACTATTGCTTTCACCTCACAAACCGGAAGATAGCTGAATCTTCCTCCGCAGGTAATCGCTTCTTTCATCAGATAGAATTCATCTCCCACATCGATGGGTGGAAAACCACCGATTGCTTCCAGATACTCTCGACGAAACATCAGTGTATCTGTACCCGTCATATGATACATCAAGTGACTGGCAAATAGATCTTTCGATGCTTTTTTATCATATACGTATTCTTCCTGACCACTGCCTGTCATCAGATACGTTCTGGATTTCAAATAATTCCTCACTCTTTTTTCTTCCAGTTTACCTTCTTCATTATACAATGACAAATCAGTCATGGAGAAATCAGAATCCGCCCGCAACATATGTCCGATCTGATTCTCAATTTTCTGAGGCATATATTTATCATCATCATCCAGAAAAGTGATATATTCTCCCGAAGCTGCCCGTATACCTTTATTTCTTGACGCAGCCGAACCATAATTTTTTTCATTTTTAATGTATTTCAGAGGAATCGGACATTTTCTTTTCCATCCATGTACAATATTCTCGACTTTTTGATTCCATTGGGGCTCCGCATTGTCATCCACCAGAATCACCTCAAGATTTTTCCATGTCTGTGATACCAAACTTGCAAGTGCATGTTTCAGTTCTTGCTCTCGTTGATGTGTCGCAATAACCACTGATACAAGAGGCTGTCTGCTCCTGGTTCTCTCCGAATAATCCCATTGCAGTTTTTCTATATCTGAACCTTCTTCCTCAATATCCATTGCACCGGTTCCGCCTTCCTGTACACCATCGCGTTTCAACACAGACACAACTGTTAATAAGATGCACCGAATATCCATCCACAGTCCCTGATGCTCCACATAATATCCATCCAGCTTTGCTTTTTCTTTAATGGATATTTCATCTCTTCCATGAATCTGCGCCCATCCTGTAAGACCGGGAAGTACATCATTTGCTCCATACCGATCTCTCTCTTCGATCAGATTATATTGATTCCACAGAGCCGGACGAGGACCAACGATACTCATATCACCTTTTAAAATATTGATAATCTGCGGCAATTCATCCAAACTGGTTTTTCTGAGAAAAGCACCTGATTTGGTAATATATTGTTCCGGATTCTTTAAAAGATGCGTAGGCATATCTTTCGGAGCATCCGTCCTCATCGTACGAAATTTCAATATTTCAAAATGTGATTTGTGAATACCCACTCTTGTCTGCTTAAAGAATACCGATCCCGGAGAATCCAGCCGGATCCAAAGAGCGATCCCGGCCATAAAAGGAGCCAATAGAATGGCTGCCGGTATAGTCAGAACATAATCTAACATTTTTCTTGATTTATTGTCATTTTGCCTCTTCATGTTTACCCACTTTCTCTTTTTTCAAAGGACCGCCTACGATAACTCGCAAAAATGTATGATTCAATATAATACTCGCTACTGTTAGTACTGCACAGATTATCAGTACCGACAGAACACTTCTGGAAAAATACTGCATCTTACTCAGTCGAAGCTGTTGGAACATCCTGTGTTTTCGATAAAAATCGTCTACAAGGGGAATCAGAATCGTCTGATGCCATGCATAATATATCATAGAATATCTGCCGAGATAACGAATCCCTTTCCCATCAAACTTCCAGGACAGCAAAACAATAAAAAGGATTCCTGCGAAAGCACCCAGATAGGTAACTGGTTCAATGCCATATTTGCTGTCAAACATTTCCAGATGAGTTCCCGCAAATCTAAGATCTACTACAAGACACACCATGGTAACTGCCGCCGCTACAACAGCCAAAAGCCACTTCTTTGGGAAAGAAAACACATATTTTTCCAGAATGTCTTTTTCCCGACATAGGTATCCTACATAAAAGAACGGAAGTGCTGTCATACATACGTCCATATTCCAGTAAAAAGGCTGACCGCCCAGACGGAAATAAATAAGTCCCACCACAGTGATCACAACAATAATCGCCACCAGAATTTTTTCATTTTCAACAAATCGCACCAACACATAGAACAGAATATTCAGACAGAAAAGACAGGCAATATACCACAACGTCCACATACGCTTCTGCTCCAGCAATCCCATAAATTCTCCTATCGCCCAGTCCATCGGAAAACGCATGAATTTATTCTGCCAGTACACGTCAAATATAATCATAGGGATTCCCAGACAAAAATAAGGTATGATGATCCGCCTCACTTTAGACCACAAAAAACTGCCAAACGACTCTTTCTGACTAAATACATAGCCAGACAAAAAGAAAAACAGCGGCATGTGAAAAGTATAAATGATGTTTCTTAAGTAAGAATAGTCCACATGTGCAAAAATAACCAGTAAAATCCCGTACCCCTTGGCTGCGTCCAGCCAGGTAATTCTTTTGTTTGCTTCCATATGTTTCCCCCATATGTTTTTTCTGATATATTCTTTAGTTTATTAAAATCTATTTTTATCAGAAATTTATATTGCTATCTCTTCCATAATACGATTTTATCAGATTTCATCATTCTACTCAACAAATAAAAATCTGATTTTACTCTTAATTTTTCATTCTACCAAACTAATAATTTCATAACGATTCATATTCTACAACAAATCATGTAATTATTCCAGCAAAAGCATATTTATAGTTTCCCTCGTTCACAATTTATGTTAAAATATTACATCATAGCTAGAATCGAGGTATAATAATATGAATATTATTGTCGTTTGCCTATTAGCACTATATCAATTATATACTTTTTTTGCCTTCGGCTCATTGATAGTTAAAATCAGTAAGCAAGAAATCCCTTCAATATCCATGACATTCTTCTATGGTTTTTTATATTATTTTATTATTTTCGCACTATTTGCTCTACCATGTATTTTTACTCACCAAAAGCTGTCAACCCTTACCTCAATCTGGATTATTGTTTCAACCATTATAACATTAAGCTCTACCACGCTTTCTTTCAAGGCATGGATGACACTGCTTAAGGCAATTCCAGAAAAACTAAAACTCCATGGATGGATGATTTTATTGCTTATCTTTGCATTACTCATGCAAATGTTATTTGTATTTACACATATGGACAATACTGCC
Organism: bacterium; assembly: GCA_004562915.1. GTDB lineage: Bacteria > Bacillota > Clostridia > Lachnospirales > Lachnospiraceae > Oliverpabstia. The sequence goes on along the minus strand of SFQZ01000040.1, from coordinate 4,159 downwards.
GATGCCAGTTATTATATTGGAAAAGTTACAACAGATGTTTACACCGATACTCTGGGACATTATGACCCTTATACCGGGAAACAATTATATTCCCTAGACACACGACGTGTCATTGCATGCTTTCCAGAATATAACGCAGTAATTTCTCAATTTTTTCATATTCATCCATTGAAACAGGCAAAACTGATTATGCCGGAACTGATTATTCTTATGATCAATATCATATATTACCAAATTGGTTTACTTCTTTTTAACAACAATCGAAAGAAGACCTGCGGAATGGTCTTTTTCATCTTTATACTGAATTTATATAGCTATACAATATATACCAGTTCAACATTTTTACTAACAAGAACCTACGAAGGAAAATCTATACTGGCTAACCTTATCATTCCAGGTATGATATATTGTTTTCTTTCATTCTGGAAAGAAAACAATATATCTTTTGCCAAGCTACTTCTGCTCGGCATCTCATTCAGCAGCTGTGTATTTTCTTCTTCCTCAATGCTTATTGTGCCTGTAGGATTAACTGCCGGTTTATGGCCATGGATTGTAAAGGAAAAAAAGTACTCCCAGCTACTTTGGTATGTCCTCTGTGTTTTTCCTAATCTCCTGGTCTGTGTTTTATATCTGTTAACGTCACACGGTTACCTTAACTATACAATCATGTAAAGGAGACTACTTATGCAAGGAATTTATATCCAGGATTTGGGACTTAGCTTTGTCAAAACATGTTTTTCAACATATTGGGAAGGATTATGCTTCTTTGGACTCTATCTTTTCGCAATTTTTTTTCTGATGTCTTCCCCCAAAAAAGAGCATAAAATGCTAAGCATTTATACTCTATTTTTATTTGCAACCATTTTTAATCCCATATTAATCAAATATTTCTTTGTACAATTTAATATGGATGATGTGTATTATCGCTTTATCTGGTTACTCCCAGTAAATATTCTTCTTGCTTATTTTTTCATACACTGCATAGACCGCGGAAACAGCTCTGCCCAAAAACTTTTAATCATCCTCTGTATGGTATGCGCTATCATATTTACAGGAAACCCTGTAAAATATTGGAAATCTGCCATTGCGTTTCCTGACAATCTCTATAAAGTCACAGATGATGTTCTGGAAATCAGTGAATATATTCATCAAGACGCCGAAGAAAAGAACCCACTAATTGCTGTATCCTCAGACCTTATCATGACAATACGGCAGTATGATGCCTCTTTAATTCTTACCCTGGATCGTGACATGGTTATATGCTGGCAGGGATCCCCCAACTTTCAAGACTTGGTTTATCATGAACAATATCCTACACAAAAAGCAATTATGGACGTAATATACGGTGGTGATACCTCCCATCCTGAAGAATTTCAAGCTGCGATTCAATCTACCTCTACTCAATATCTGGTATATTCCAATCAACTAGATATCACAGAATTTCTGAAAAATGAAGGATTTACTTCTATTGCTCAAACTGAAAATTATATTATTTGTAGGAATGTAAACTTCCTTAAAAATTAACTCTTTTTCGTTGAGGATTACTTCTCGGGATTCTTCCCCGAGGTAAACGCATAACTTTTGAAAAATATATTACAGTTTGCGAATGCATTAAGCATTTTTCTCTAGCTGTTCTTTTCAATATTTTTCCTAACTTTTCAGGTTCTTTTATTTGATTATACCAGAACTGTTAACTTCCTAAAAAAAATCCCCTAAAGATTAATTTCCCCGTCCCTCACCAGTCGATATCATCATCTCTTCCTTCCATAAACGCAAGGATATCATCCAATGATCTGTCGCTATGGGAATACGCTTCATAAAGAGTATTTTTTATCTTTTCACTTTTTTTCTCGGGATATCTCTCTTCAAGCAGCTTTTGAAGTTCTTCTGTCATTGCATCGTACTCTTTACGCTTGGCAATGATCTTATTTTGGATTTTTTCAATTCTCTTATCCAGTGATTCGATTCGTTTTTTCTCTGCATCGGTTAGATTCTTTTCACTGATCATCATTATTTCTCCTCTGAAGATGATGTAATAAATGCCAGGATCTCATCATATGAGCGGTGGCTGGACTCAAGGGCTTTCAGAAGTTCATCTCTTTGATATACCTTTCGGATATCGTATAACTTCTTCAGTTCATCTACTGCTTTTTCATGGGCTTCTCTTGTTTTTGCCACCTTTGCTTCTGCCTGTTCTATTTTAAACTCCAGTGTCTGTTCACTGTTTCTGCGCATTCTTGCCATTTTTTCTTCCCTCCTTAATCCCCGGTCATTTTATTTTGCAGTATCTCCCCGATCTCCTTTGCGTGATGTCGTACATTCCCCTCGTTTAACCCAAATGCATCCAGAATGGTCTTCTGGGTTGCTGTAACCGCATGATCCAGCCTGTACCGACCATCTAACTGCCTTATCATTACAATCTTTTCCAGTTCTTTCAGCGCTGCCGGTACCGTCATATAGTTCGGTTTTTTCAGCATTTTTTCACATTTATCTTTTAATGCGGTATAGATCCTGCTCCGAAGGATCAGGGCAATAAACTGAATAAATATCTTGGAAGAAAGTGCTTCTTCCGAACAGACTCGCATACTTTTATTTCCAAGATATGACTTGTCACTCCGAAACAGTTTTTCTGATGCATCCCTGCTCTTATAGATATCGATCGCTTCTTTTGCTGTCATGTTATCCGATGATACGATGGCAAAATATCCGGCAAGGGACAGGTCTTTTTCTACATCCTTCGTGTTCTCTTCAGCCAGTTTCAGCGTTTTTCCATCTTTTTCAAAATGCAGATAGAAATATTTCCTGATCTCCGGTCCAAAAGCGGTACATTCTTTTCCGACACATTTGTCCAGATACTCTTTTAAACGACGTATTTTCTGCTTGATCTCCTCTTTTCTCCATAAGCTCTGCCATCACTGTAGTAGATATGAATATGTCTCTTTTTCTGGTCTCCTTCATACAGATACCGGGTGACAGTGGTTCCGTATACATCATATCTGTCATTATACTTTGCCCTGCTGTTTTCAAATTTCCCATGGTTTTCCAGTATGATGTCACTGATGAATTCCTTCATTCCTTTGACCATGATCAGAAAGCTGTATCCATTCTGTTCCATATACGACAGATTTTTTCTGCTGAAATATCCTCTGTCCAGAATGAACCCGAGACTGCGGTATCCGTATCCGTGTGCTTTGTCGATCATACAGGTTAACTGGGAAACATCATTGATACTTCCCGGATACACTTCATAAAAAAGCGGTTCGCGGTTTGATGCATCACAGGCAACCGAGTAATTGAAAATCGGGAGTCCTTCATCAACTTTCGCTTTACCATACTCTACAAGATCAATATCCCCGGCCTGACAGTTCTTATTTGTTGAATCATAGGAAATATAGATCCTCTGCCTTTTATTTCTGGATTGATTCCAGCTGTTCAGAAAACCCACCGATTGTTCCGGTTTCATTTTCCGGAGAAAATCGGAAACCCTAGAATCCGTATAGATTTTCATATCCGGTGTGAAAAGAGGATGGTTGTATGCGTAGTCGGGATAATACTGTCCGGCATTGTTTTCCGTAACAATACTGTAGCAGGCCAGATCCAGAACAAATCCCGCATCTTTATCATCCATGTATTCGCCTAATGTCTCCCTCAGCCTGCAGTCCCGGATCACTTTGTGCAGTACAACATAAGGACCGATATTCAGATAGGGGCTTCTGTCAGAACGGCTGATTTCTTCCGGCATTTCTGCATCCGGAAAATACTTCAGGAAATTTTCGTTTGGCGTCATTTTACTCGGATCATCCGGATCCACCCTGCCAATAGAAGCACGTTTTGGATAAGTGTATTGCTTAACCGGATCATAAATACGGTCATATTCATACTCTATGTATGTGTGTTCCCCACGTTTTTTTCGCACAAGTTTTCCAGGAACAACCGGGATATCCACTTTAAATTTCAGGAACATTTGACACTCCATCCCCCAAAAAATCTCTTGTAATTATAGGGTATAAGTACCCTATAATTATTCTATCATAAAATCCGGCACTTTGCAAGCACAAATGTAACCGCCAAATAATGATGCGGTCAGATATAAAATTACCCCAGCCCTTTGCGAGTTGGAGTAATTCACTATAATTCACATGCGATTTTTGATAGATTG
>SFQZ01000180.1 GCA_004562915.1 bacterium | reverse complement strand
GCTCTCTGTTTACTACTCAAACTCGCAAATGAGTTTTTGTCACTATACAATTTTGTATAGGCGTTATGGTTCTATCTGGTTTTATATGTGTTCCACTATCCTTAGTCCACGGACTGTACTGAACGGTGTTATCAATTTGTTATCATATTTCTGTTATCAATCAAAAATTCTTGTAATATCCTGATACCGATTGATGACACGATAAATTTCTACATACTCGTTGCTTACCTTGTAGATAATCACATAATCTTCCCATATCGCATATTTATAGTCTGTCCGAAAGCTGACTCGCTTTGAAAGGTCTGAACCCATTCCCGGAAACATCTGGAGATTCTCAAATTTACCATAAATTTCCTTTATAGTCTTTGCGGCATATTCTTCACTATCTTCAGCGATGTAATCCCGGATATTCTTCAGGTCCTTTGCAACAATCGGGTTAATCCGTAATTTTAACATCTTATTCCCCCACAAGTGCCTTCAGTTCATCTAACTCCAGCCATCCCTCGCCGTCTTTCACTGCTTCTTCGGCTTCCTGCAGCTTCATTAAAAGCTTCTTTTCCGCACGATCACGTTCATAATCTTCAAAATCCATAACCACAAAACGTCCTCTACCATTCTTGGTAAGATATACAGGCTCGCCTTTATGGCAGTTCTTCAGGACTTCGTTATAATTTCTCAAATCAGATACTGGTAAAATACTTGCCATATTCTTTCAGCTCCTTCCTTGATTTTATATTGTTTCTGCTACTTATATTATACACAAAAAGCTGTAAAATTCAACGTGAATTTTTACAGCTTTCTATTATAACTATTCCTATTTTTTAATTCGACAAACTTGAAGTTGTAGGGGACAATACCTGATCAGCCTGCCTTGGCTTGTTTATAAAGGAGACCACTTTTGATCAGTAATAGCAGAAAAGCAACTATTATTGCATATGGTTCTTTCGTCATTGCCAAAAACAAAACATCGATAACACTGCATCCTATAGACAATGCAGTAATCACCTTTTTGCCTTTTTCAAATTTGAAATAGACCATCAATATTTTCACAATCCCGATAATCGTTAAAGTGATGAACATTATCCAATAAATGGTAATAATCCATTTATTATTATCTACATACTCAAAAAGATTTACCGAATAGATATAACCATTGACCGGCTTGGGATACAGCGGAAGAAAAATAAGCATCAAAGAAAGCAAGTCAACAAATCCCCATAATAAGTCACATACACTATTGAGATTTGATTTGTTTTCTTTTTCTGCAATCAAAATCAACTGTTCTCCAGATAACAGATCATCAATCGACACAGAAAAATATCGAGATATTTCCTTTAATGAATCTATGCTCGGATATCCTCTTCCGGATTCCCATTTTGAAATTGCAGTTCTAGATACAAATAATGCCGCAGCCAGTTCTTCTTGTGTCATTCCCCGGCTTTTTCTTAATTCCTGAAGTTTTTCATGAAATTCCAAAACCTCCACCCCTTGCTCGTTTTATTTATTCTTTATTGACAGTATAACCGCTCCCTGATAAATAGAAAATAATCCAATGCTTAACAATACGCCACCTACAATATCCGTGAGCCAATGTACTCCCGAAATCAATCTGCCAATAACCATGAATGCCGAAAAAGCGATTGTTACAATCGTTATCACTTTTTTGACTGCAATGCTTGACAGCCTGCGCTGAGTCTGTTCGATCAAAGTCGGCATCACACACAATACCAATAGTGTAGTTGATGATGGATAAGATGCCTCCATTACTCCGTTAATTAAAATAGGTCTGTAATTGATTGGAATCATCTCAAAAAATATATATGCCAGGATCACGACAATATAATAAATACCCAGAATAATGATATCCGGATCCACCTTGAAAAGACTTCTTTTCTTAATCAACTGAACTAGTCCCACACCTGCAAAGATCAGGCATACTACGACAGGCACCAGCCCCATCCAATCAGTAATCGAATAAATCATCATGTGTACGCCTGTGAAGCGGTGAAACCAGCAATTGAGTGTTGCAAATCCAATATTCGTTCCGTTTTGACCATGAGGCTGCACATCTACCATCTGGATCAAAACTGTCCATAATACAAAAGTTGCAATGAATATTCCTCCAAATAGTAAATTCTTCATTCCGTTCTTTTTCATCATTCTACGTCCTTTCTATATGGGTTTGTCTTTTCGACACATTCACCTTATCAAAAAACATAAAATGATGATAGAATCGCTCGGTCACATACGTGATACGATTCGTATCATACCCGTAAATGCTTGTTTTTTCAGTATTTCCTTCTGATTATCTATCCCTGCAAATCCGGATTTATCTTTTAGCATTCTATCATGTTCTATTCTGAAATTCCACTCTTACATTTACAAAGAGTCGCCTTTCGGCAGCCCTCTTAACTTATATATAAACGATCTCTTTCAGTACAATTTTTTCAGCACTTGTTCTGATATTATTCATCAACCCGACCCACTTCATCTGATCCCGTATCTTCAATGTTTCTGTCACACTCTGTTCTTCTGCCATCTGCTTCATTAACATTTCGACCTGCTCTCTTGCATCCCGATCAATCTGATTCAGATGTTCAGTCAGCTTTCCAGTCAATAACAGGCACTGATATCTTGCTGGTCTATACTCTTTCAGATATTGTTTCCGCAACATTCCATATTTCCCATATGTCGGTTCTTCCTCATTCAGCACCAGACCCGGCAAATAGTAATCTCCATGCAAGGTATAGCTTAATCCGTTCTTTTCATCATAAATGTGTTTTTTCATGCACTTATATCTCCATTCCTCTGTTCTTTGTTTTATTTTTCTTACGCTGCTGATTCTCCATCTCGCTCTTTTTCGCACCCCATGCTAATCTTTCGTAAATGCTTCCTTTTGGCATTTGTTCCATCCGTCGTTTTTCTTCCAGTGCTTTCTGATTATGAATATCCTGCAGTACCGCAGCCTCCACAGTGTCTATTCCCATGACACGCACAACACGATCATATCTATCAGAAACACTTTGCAACATATTCTTTTCTTCTAATAATTTCTGATTGTCTTTACGCATATCATCCAACTCTTTCTGAACACTGTTATATGCCTGTTTTGTCTTCTGGTATTTATTTTTCCATTTCTCCACTTCTTTCGTAAGTTCTTTTACCTGGGCAGCCATTGCAGCAATCTTATTCTTCATTTGAATAAATAATGGTTTAACTTTTTTATCCCGATAGGTTCCTGCACGTTCCAATGCTCCTGCTTCCGGTAGAAGCGTTTTAACCGTCCCATATTCTTTTATTTCCTTACTGACATTATCTATGATCGGCTGTAACTGCTCCCGACGTTCTTCTAGGCTTTTTAATTCTATTTCTGCTTTCTCTGCCCGCTTTTCTGCAGCTTCTTTATCCCTGACCGCCTGTTCCTTATCTTCTTTCAAAAGCTGAATATCTGCCTTGGATTCTGCAATCTGTGCAGTCAGTCCCTCATTCTCTGCTGTCAGATACTCTTTTTCCTGCTCCAGAGCCTGAACTTCCTTCTTTCGTTCTTTTTTCTTGAAATTATAAACATCCAGATGTTCCTCATGGGTACCTTTCTGTTCCCATTCAATCCCATACTGCTTTGCAATATCTGCCAGCACTTCTTTTTCGTGGTTTATCCACTGATTTAATTCTGTGTCATGTTTATTTCCACCTTGAAATCCCAAACTTTTTAATGCCTGCTTCAGTGAAACTCTGATATCCATCCCTTTTCCTTTCCAACCAGTCACATAGGGAACAAAATCAATATGCAGATGTGGTGTAGCTTCATCCTGATGAAGATAACAGCAAAATACCCGGAGAGTTGGATTCCTTTTCTGAAAATCCTGCATATATTCATTCAACACCTTCACTGCCAGTTCTCCTTCTACTGTCCCTACAGCCATGTCTTCACAATTTCCAATCTGGAAAATGACCTCATGGAATAGTTTTTCCTGTTTTCCCTGCCGGATTTTTTCATAATAATTTGTAATCTGACGGTCTTTTCTTTTCCCCACATTGTATCGCTCCACAGAATCATCAAACAACTCTTTATAAACATCTTTCAGATTTTCATTCTGGTAACAAATATTCAAGTGTACTCTGTCCGGATCTACATTTTCTGCTATGAAATCCCTTCTGTTATGAGCCAGAGAACCAGCTCCGATCATACCGCTAATTGTTCTTTTCATGGTCATGCTTCTCACCTCCCCTTCTGAAACCAGTGCCAGACCGGATACGGCGGTTTTGTTACTTTTGTCAAAAGTAACGCAAAAGCACTTTCGACAGCCGTACCGTCCATCAAAAGTCCCCTTGCGCCCTGCCGGGGGCAAGACGTCCGGGGACGTCTGTTATGCACCGACCGAATCGGAGCGAAGACCTATTCCTCCCGTTGGTCGGTTTACTCCTGCGTTACTTGTATGACTGACTTATCCCGTTATTCTCGCCCGGACATATTCCAAATCTCCGCAGTATGGTGTCCCCACCAGATACCATTCCCTTGCCGGATTCATTTCCATTCTGGTCTTGACCCACTGATCGTCAACCAGCACTTCCAGCCCTTCTCCGCAGTGAAATCCTGTGTCAATCCATAAATCTGATGATAATAAACCGTATCTTCCGTTATTGCTGTTATAACCTAATCTTCCTTCTCTCATTGTGTCACTCTCCCTTCATTTATCGTTTTCCATAGGGAGCCCCGTTTCAGGGCATCCTTCACAGCCATCAAACCACCAACGCACTGTCGTTTTATCCACAACCTTCCGTCTTGCATCTTACCAGCTTTCTCCTTGTCTGCTATCTACAGGTGCGTGACACGCTCCTGTCATAGGACAGACAACAAGAACTGTTACCATCGAAAGCTTTCCGGTATTCCCCGCCTGTCCAGATATTCCTGACGGGACTTTTCCCGTTCTTCCTCTGTCGGAGCAGTTTTCGACTGTGTATATAACTGCCGGTTTGCCATACGCTCCACTTTCTCCATAAGCCCTTTGCAAATTTCCTCCGAACAGCTTTGATCTTCCATCAAATGATAGGAAACCAGCTGTCTAAACAAGGCAAATGGTATCTGTACATTTTTTATTTCCATGTTGTCTCCTTTCAAGGTGGCAAGATGCCCTGTTCTTAAGAAATAGTCATCTTGCCATCTTCCTTTTATTCTGGAAGCATCCAGAACCATTGATTTCCACGTTTCACCGAATCAATCTCCAGTTCCAGTTTTGCGTTCCGTAGGGTTTTCTTCTTAATTCCTCGTTTTTCCGCTTCTTCTTCAATCTTTTTCTGTGCCATGCCACCATCAGCCAATATTTCCAACAGAAACTCCTTTGCCTTCCGGCTTTTCTGACCTCTGCTGTCACCACTGAGCAGATCATCCGCACTAATGTCGTATTCCCCGATCCACTCGAATCCAGTATCCTTATCTAATCGGAATGC
>SFQZ01000179.1 GCA_004562915.1 bacterium | reverse complement strand
AGAGCCCCCTCCTCCAGTGTCCAAAACCACTTTGTTTTTCACATATTCCAAAACAGATTCATTATTTATATTGATGGGATCTCTCCCCAGCAAATCATCTATATTGACTTCTCTCAGTTTGGATATACTGACTTCCTCATTGATCAACTGATATATTCCGGGTAATGTTCTAAGTTTACACCCGGTTTCCTTGCAAATATTTAAAATTTTCTTTTTCTCTTCATTTGATATGGTAGGGATTGCAAATATAATTTCCTGAATATGATATTTTTTTACAGAAGATAAAATCTTATCTCGTCCGCCAACGATCGGTACTCCAAGGATTCTGCTTCCTTTTTTCACACTGTTATCATCAATCACGCAAACTACCTTGTTATCGAGATGAGAACTGGTCTGCAATTCTTTAATAATGGCAAAACCTGCATCTCCTGCACCAATCACCATAGTGATAATCGCTTTTTCTGAGTCCGGTACATGTAATCGTTGTTTTAAAAGTCTCAGAAATCTGTAGGAAAATCTTCCCACTATCATCATTGGAAGTAAAAGCAGAAAATAGAGAATATAATAAGACCTCGGCATGCGGTATTCCATCATATAGGTTCCTACCAACTGTAATCCTGAGGATACCAGACAGGCCATTGTAAGATTAAGTAATTCCGTTACACTTGCATATCTCCATAAACTTTCATACAAGGCAAATAAACTAAATACCAAAAGAGTAATGATGACATTGAAAATACTATAATGCATCAGCGATGTCATATATACTGGTTTGATTTTTTCAGGATGAAATTCATATCGAATCAACAATGCCAAATACTCTGCCAATAAAATCACTAAAATATCATAAATGATTAAAAGTGATATTCTTATTCGCTTTTTGGGGTTTTTTATGTTTTTTAGCATTATTTTTCTCCATTATTGAATGTTATAAATAATCTGATTGATTATACCATAATTCAATTTTTTTTTCAATGTATGACAAAAAATAGCAAAAAGAGCTGTCATTCACATAAACGAATAACAGCTCTTCATCACATTTATTATTTTACATTCGGATCTGTCGGATCCCAGTTCTGGCTTGCCGGTATTTTTATCGTTGCCGGTTTGTCAAAAGGTGTAGCCGCAGTATCACTTATGGTAACTGTTGTTTTCAAAGGACAATTATCATAAATCCATTTGGCATCTCTTACACAAAGTCGTACACATCCGTGAGATGCAGGAGAACCCAATTTATTGTATTCAGCTGCGCTCAGATTATAACTGGTCTGGTTAGAACCAGCCACAGAATGGAATAATATGCCGCCCACGATACGAGTACAGTACTGACCATAAGACGGTCCCATCAATGTATGCCAGCGTTTCTGCTCAGAAGTTTTGAATGTACCGGTAGGAGTCGGTGTACCCGGCAATCCTACAGAACATGCAAATGTTTTCACCGGAATAATATAATTGCCTGCACCGTCCTGTGCATATACCATAACCTGACACTTAGCACGATTTACAGTAATATAATAGGATGACTGTCTTCCGATCACACTGTCCAGATCCTGAACCAGTGCACCATTACTTCCAAAGTAATATTTATATCCGCCAATATACTTCCATCCTGTAACCATGGTTCCGTCAGCTTCAAACGAATACCATTTGCCATCAATTTTCAGCCAGGTTTGCTTATAATATGTACCATCTTTTAATTCATAGTACCACTTTCCATCAACTTTTACCCATTTAGCGTCTTCATATACAGTTCCATAATTGGGAATCCATTTGCCGTCTGCACCTACATAGTATGGACCGATCCAGGTGCTGGTAGCCATAGCTCCGCTTCCTGTAAGATAATAATTTCCAACCCATCTATTGGCTGCCATAGCTCCGCTTCCATCAGAATAGTACCAGACATTCTTCACCTGATACCAGTCGGTCTTCATGGCTCCTGTTCCAGGAGTCAGATAATACCATTTACCGCTCAGCTGAATCCATCCTTCCTGCATGGCTCCGCTTCCGGCAAGATAATACCAAGTACCTCCCTGCTTCAGCCAGCCGGTCTTCATCGCTCCACTGCTGTCAGAATAGTACCAGACATTATTCACCTGATACCAGCCCGTCTTCATTATACCGCTTTCAGGTGTCAGATAATACCAGCTACCTCCCAGTTTCAACCAGCCTTCCTGCATGGCCCCACTTCCGGAGAAATAATACCACTGACCGGAAAGCTGAAGCCAGCCGGTCTTCATCGCTCCGCTTCCATCACAGTAATACGTCTTTCCGTCTTCAGCGGTAAAGAATCCTGTCATCATCACATTGGTAGCCGGATCCATATAATACCAATTTCCGTTGATACTTCTCCATCCGGAAACCGCCTTTCCATTTTCTATCCAGTACCAGTCTCCGTCGATCTGCTGCCAGCCGTTTTGTATTACTACCTTTGTTGCTTTTCCGGTTGATGCATCAAAATAATACATCACACCATCCACTGTATAATGACCTGTCTGTGCAACACCTTCCGCATCCAGATAGTACACAGCATCTTCAATCTCATATTTTCCCGCTGTATTAGTATCTTTCCTGCCTTCCTCATTCAGATGATACCACGTTTTCTCTGCTACCTGCTGCCATCCGGTGAGTAACTCAGCTTCTCCCTGGTGTGCATTCAGCCATACGCCGTCTTCTGATTGTGACCATCCGTTCTGTTCCGTATCAACCGTACCATCAGCTCTCAAAAAGTACCATTTATCAGAAATCACATCCGGCTGCTGCCAGCCGTCTTTACCAACTGCCTGCAGATCGTCAACAACTTCTCCATACTCATCCAGCCAGCACCATATCGGAAGCCCTTCTTGTGTTACCAGGGTCTCTGGTGCCCACTGTTCAAAAAGCATGGCACCCAATCCACTTTCCGGATCATCTCCTTCAGGATTAAAATAATAAATCACATCGACAGATCCACTTTCCGTCTCAAAAGTAAATCCTATAAATCCCGTCTCCAGATATCCGTTTTCATCTATTGAATAATACCCTGTCTCTGTTTCATAGATTCCTTCCGATGCATTCTTTATATGATCTTCATCACTTGTATCCAAAAGATACCATCTTCCATCCGCATCATCCTGTTTCCACTCATAAGACTCTTCGACAGCTTCTTCCGAATCTTCAAGTGTCACCAGTGCAGAATCACCATCCGAAGATTCACTTGCAGCAAACACAGGTATCGTTGTTGATAACATCATCATGATACCAAGACCAACTAAGAGACTTTTTCTCTTCTTCATTCTTCTCCTCCTCCCGTTCATCAGGTAAAGCTACGCTCCCTTATTCTATAACAAACCCATACAAAATTCAACTGGTTAACCGAATTCCCATTGCAAAATTGTAAAAAAATGGTGCTGATTATTATGTCAACACCATTTTCACTTAACTTTTTCTTAATATTTTATTACCTTTTTGCATCCGGATCTGTCGGATCCCAGTTCTGACTTGCCGGTATTTTAATCGTTGCCGGTTTGTCAAATGGTGTATCTGCATTATCGTAAATCTCTACGGTTGTTCCATATCCACAATGGTCATAAATCCATTTGGCATCACGCACGCAAAGGCGGATACATCCATGAGATGCCGGCCGTCCCAACAGATTATACTGAGCCGCAGGTAATGAATATGTCGGATCTGTTGAAGTGCAGGCTACGGAATGGAACCAGATGCCACCATTCGGAACTACAAGGCTGCCGTATTTTCCCCATGACGGTCCCATCAGGGTAACAATTTTCTGCTGTGTAAGAATACAATAAGTTCCCGTCGGTGTTGGTGTGTTAGGAAGCCCTACAGAACATGCAAACGTCTTAACCGGAATACAATATCTTCCTGTTTCATCTTTTGCATACACCATAACCTGACATTTTGCCCGGTTAACTGTGATGTAATAAGAGCTCTGCTTTCCTATAACGCTGTCCAGATCCTGTATCAGGACACCACTCTCATTGAAATAATATTTATAATCCCCAACATATTTCCAACCGGTCACAAGATTTCCGGATTTATCACGGAAATACCAGTTTCCATTTTTTCTTTCCCAGTTTCCTTCAACCGTCTGTTCTATCACACTTGGATGACGATAATTAGGAATCCATTTTCCATCGCTGCCTACCCAATAACGATTATCAACCCAGGCATTGGTAAGCATCGCCCCTGAAGGACCCACGTAATAATCACCTATCCAACTTGAGGAAACCATAGCACCGTTGGCATAGGAATAATACCATGTGCTTCCATCCTGATACCAACCAATCATCATTGCCCCACTTTGTGGATTTAGATAATACCAGGTACTTCCATATTTCAGCCATCCTGTTTTCATAGCTCCGCTTCCACTAAGATAGTACCAGGTATTTCCCAGCTTAAT
>SFQZ01000178.1 GCA_004562915.1 bacterium | reverse complement strand
AAGATATTATTGAAGAAGCAAAAACATTTGATTCTATTCCGGTTGATGTTGTGGAATGGCGTGTTGACTGGTTCGAACATGTTTTTGAATTTGATAAAGTGGAAGAAGTATTAAAAGAACTTCGCGAGGCACTTGGAAATATTCCAATCCTTATGACATTCCGTACCTCAAAAGAGGGTGGAGAGAAAGCAATCGAGCCGGAAGCATATGCAGAGCTTAATATCAAAGCAGCACAGACCGGATATGTTGATTTCGTGGATGTTGAAATTTTTACAGGCGACGAGATCGTGAAAAAAATGATCGATGGTGTTCATGCAGCAGGAGTGAAAGTAGTTGCATCTAACCATGATTTCCACAAAACTCCTGCAAAATCCGATATTATTTATCGCCTTCGCAAAATGCAGGATATGGGAGCTGATATTCCAAAAATCGCTGTTATGCCACAGAACAAGAGAGATGTCTTAACTCTTCTTGCAGCGACAGAGGAAATGGTGACAGACTACGCAGACAGACCAATCATCACAATGTCAATGGCAGGAACCGGTGTCATCAGCCGTCTCTGCGGAGAGGTCTTTGGATCATCCATGACATTTGGGGCAGCAAAGAAAGCATCTGCACCAGGACAGATGGGAGTAGAAGATCTGTCAACCGTTTTAGATTTACTTCATAAAGCAATGTAATTATCGTAAAAATCCATAAGGGATCATGATAAGATGCCGGGCAGATTTTATCAGAAAAAGAGAGGTGATTTATTACATGAAAAAAGCAATACACTGGCTGGATGAGTATTTAGAAGAATTTCTGATGGTTGTGTTTTTGATTGCAATGACCCTCATTATGGGAATCCAGGTGTTTTCCAGATATATTTTGGGGGTATCACTTTCATGGTCTGAAGAGATTACAAGATATCTGTTTATCTGGTCGGCATTTTTAAGTGTCAGTTTATGTACGAAAAAATGTATATCGATTAAAATTGACCAATTTATCCAGCTATTTCCGCGAAGAGGAAAATCGTTATTTAAGGTTTTGAATCTTACCGTCGAGTTTGTCTTTTTTGTTTACCTGATACCATATGCTTTTCTATATCTGAAAGCGACAATTGAGAGTGGACAGGTTAGTCCGGCGTGTGGTCTGCCGATGTATTATGTGCAGTCTGCTCCGTTTGTCTGTTTTATCATCACGACATTCCGTATTGCCCAGCGTTGGTTTGGCGAGTGGAGGATCGTGTTGAACCGCGAGAAAAAGCCTTTGGAAGAGGAAGGAGGAGAGAAATAGATGTCAGCAGTTGTTGTTTTTATTTTATTTGTGATTTGTCTGGTCATTGCGATTCCGGTGTCTATCTCTCTTGGTATTGTTGCAGTTTTGCCTGGAGCATTTGATCCTTCTTTTACCGCGAGTGCCAGTTATGTGATTCGTTCCATGTTAGGCGGAATCGACAGTTTCCCACTGCTTGCAGTGCCGATGTTCGTGCTTGCAGGAATTTTGATGGCACACGGAAAGATTTCACAGAAGTTATTTGATGTGTTTGTCTATTTTATCGGAAAGAGAACCGCAGGAATTCCATGTGCGGTGATCATCACCTGTCTGTTTTATGGTGCAATTTCCGGTTCAGCGCCGGCGACGGTAGCTGCTGTTGGAAGTATGACGATCCCGCTTTTGATCGAGCTCGGTTATAAAAAAGATTTTGCGACCGCAATCGTTGCAGTTGCGGGAGGACTTGGCGTTATCATTCCTCCGAGTATTCCTTTTATCATGTATGCAATGGCAACCGGGGAGTCCGTGAGCGATCTGTTTCTGGCAGGTATCGTACCGGGACTGATGATCGGTGCACTGTTAATGTTTTACGCATATTATCATTGTAAACGCTATGGCGAGGACAAGGAGAAGATTGATAAAAAAGTAACAGAGCTTCGGGAAAAAGGATTTTTAAATATTTTAAAAGACAGTATCTGGGCACTGATCAGTCCGGTAATCGTATTGGGCTGTATTTATGCAGGAATTGCATCCCCGACAGAGGCGGCTGTTATTTCCGTATTTTATGCATTGTTTGTCAGTCTGTTTATTTACAAATCCATTAAGGTAAAAGAAATCTGGGGCATTATGGTGGAGGCCATGAAAACGTATGCACCGATTTTATTTATCCTTGCAGCGTCCACTGCATTTTCAAGAGTGCTTACATTAATGCAGGTTCCACAGACGGTGAGTGCATGGATCTTGGCACATTTCAGCAATGAGATTGTATTGCTGATCATTATTAATATATTCCTTCTGATCGTCGGAATGGTTATGGATACAACACCAGCGATCCTGATTTTAAGTCCAATCCTGCTTCCTATCGTGCAGAGCATTGGAATGAATCCAATTCATTTTGGTGTGGTTATGATCGTAAACCTTGCAATTGGTTTTGTGACACCGCCGATTGGAGTCAATCTGTTTGTGGCAAGTTCGCTGACCGATGTGCCGGTCATGCATATTGCAAAAAAGGCAATGCCGATGATCGGGTACTTTTTGCTGGCGCTGCTTTTGTTGACGTTTATCCCGGCAATTAGTTTGTTTTTACTTTAATTGATAGACTGTGAGCAGAAAATTGTAAAACTCAAATTTAGACAGTGAGGATTGTGAAAAATTAACAAGATCAACGAAAACACGCTCTCGCTATGTGTCGCTCGCAGCGGTTCTAAGAACTCATATCCTGCATTTTATTTCTGATAAATCAGAATAAAATACAGAATCTGACTTCCAAGAACCGGCGGCTCCCCAATGTTTTCTTATTCTCTTGTCAATTTCTCATAATTAGCCCTGTGTTAAGTATGAGTTTTATAATTTTCTGTGAAATTTACGATTGCAATTGCGAAACTCTTAAGAACGTAAATTGAATTGTGAAAAAGCATCTAAAGGGAGTTTCGCAAATGCTTAGTCGACAGGAAGCTTGGAAGGAGAAAATCGTTGATGAATAGAAAGAGATGGATATCCGCGATGCTGGTCGTGACACTGACCTGTGGGCTTGGATTAACAGCCTGCGGCGGCGCACAGGGGAGCAGCTCCGGGACAGAGACTGCAGAGGTGCAGCGTTATGCATGGCCGCTTGGAAGTTCAAGCCCGGAGGATACGGTGACACAGATTTATGCGGAAAAGTTTGCAGAGGAAGTGGACCGGTTAAGTGATGGCAGCATGAAAATCAGTGTCTATCCAAACAGTGTGTTGGGCGGTGACCGTGAATTGTTAGAATCGTGCAAGGATGGCGACATTCCATTTGTTGTGCAGAATACCGCACCGCAGGTTACTTTTATGAAAGACACAGCGGTTTTTGATATGCCGGCGCTGTTTGAGAAAATCGATGAAGTCCGGGAACATGTGGATAATCCCGAATTTATGGAACTGATGCAGCAGGTGTACCGTGATGGCGGATATGAGCTGTTAGGTTATGCAGATCAGGGATTCCGTGTTATGACGACAAATAAAAAAGTGGAGAATCTTTCTGATTTTAAGGGACAGAAGATCCGTACCATGGAAAATTCTTATCATATGGCATATTGGAAGAACCTTGGGGCAAGTCCGACACCGATGACATTTTCAGAGGTGTATATCGGATTGCAGCAGGGAACGATCGATGCGCAGGAAAATCCATATGAGGTCATTGTATCCAATAAATTATATGAGCAGCAGGATTACGTGGTAGAGACAAACCACCTGCCACATCTGATCTCGCTGATCGTCAGTGAGGAATTTTTTGATTCACTGACGGAGAAACAGCAGCAGATCATAAGGGAGGCTGCAGATACCGCAAAAGAATATGCGAGAGAGCAGTCAGATGCCCGCATTGCGTCCAGGATGGATACCATTCGGGAGAGCGGAACAGAAATTATTACTCCGAGTGAGGAATTATACCGTGAAATAAGAGAATTATGTAAACCAATTTATGCATCCATCGAAAATTCGGTATCGGAAGAAATTATCGATGCGTATCTAGGGGATATGCAGGATGAATGAAAATAATCCAGAACTAAAGAATCGCTGCGAAAAGGCAGCGATTTTTTCACTTTAATATGCTAAAATATTTTTCTTGCGCAATGTTTCCGAACTTGCTATACTGAGAGCAGAAATTGTAAAAAGACAGTGGTTTTACGATAGAATATGTATACAGCGAGGAGATTAGCAAAACGATGGACAGAATTGAGGAGATCCGTGAAAAAATCGGAGAATGTGATGATATTATTATAGAGCAGCTTGCAGTCAGAATGTCTCATATCCAGGAGATCATTTCTTATAAGAAGGCAACAGGTATCCCGATTTTACAGCCGGAGCAGGAGAAGAAGCAGACGGATGCACTGGCACAAAAACTTGGCGACAATGAGTTCGAGGAAGAGATTCTTGATATTTTCAAATATATCATGAAGAACAGCCGCAGGATCCAGGCAAAGAGTCTGTT
>SFQZ01000039.1 GCA_004562915.1 bacterium | reverse complement strand
GCTGGCAACATTGTTCTCTTAAGAGGAGTGGTAGATGAACACCATCATTGAGAGAATTACGGAAGCGATAAAGGATATCCTGATCGGGCTTATCAAGTCAAGTTTGGATAACATGTTCACGTCTGTCAATGAGCAGGTGGGAACCATAGCCGGGCAGGTGGGACAGACACCGCAGGGATGGAATGCAGGGATTTTTAATCTGATTCAGAATATATCCCAAACGGTGATTGTCCCCATTGCGGGACTGATCATCACCTTTGTCCTGTGCTATGAATTGATCACGATGGTAACACAGAAAAACAATTTCCATGAATTTGAGACTTATAACATTTTCCTCTGGATCTTCAAAGCGTATGTAGCCATTTATCTGGTGACAAATACGTTCAATATCACGATGGCGGTCTTTGATGTTGGCCAGCATGTGGTCAACAATGCCGCCGGGGTGATATCAGGAAACACTGCGGTGGATGCAACAGAAGCAATTTCACGGATTGTGGATGCCCTGGAGGATATGGAGTTAGGGGATTTGTTCCTGCTATCCATGGAAACGATGTTGATCAGTGTTACCATGCACATTCTGTCAATTATCATTACGGTAATCTTGTACGGAAGAATGATAGAAATTTACCTTTATACTTCCATAGCACCAATTCCGTTTGCCACCATGACCAATAAGGAATGGGGAAATATCGGAAACAACTATTTAAAAGGCTTGTTCGCACTGGCATTTCAGGGATTCTTCATGATGGTCTGTGTGGGAATTTATGCAGTTTTAGTAAATGCAATGACCATATCCAGTGACCTTCATGCAGCAATGTTTTCAGTAGCGGCTTATACCGTGATTCTTGCATTTTCATTATTCAAGACCGGAAGCCTTAGCAAATCAATATTCAATGCCCATTAGCGGGCAGGAAAGGAGCGCATACCATGGCGTATGTACCAGTACCAAAAGACCTTACCAAGGTCAAAACAAAAGTAGCGTTAAATCTGACAAAGCGGCAGTTGATTTTTTTTTCACTTGCCGCAGTTGTGGGAATTCCGTTTTATCTGGTCATGAGAAAACCAATCGGTTCCAGTATCGCAGCCATCCTGATGGTAACGATCATGCTTCCGTTTTTCTTCATGGCAATGTATGAAAAAGACGGTCTTCCCTTTGAAAAAGTGGTGGCAAATATCATTCGACAGAAGTTTATCTGTCCGGCAGTAAGACCATATAAGACAGAAAATTTTTATCAGGAGATTTCCACCCTTGTGAAAAAGGAGGGTGTGCCGGATGGCAAAAAAGACAAAGCAGGAGGCTCAGCAGGAGCGTCTGTCCCTGGCGGAAAAAAGAAACCGTCAGGAAAGAAGAAACAAAAAAAGCAGAAAAGAAAGAGAACAGGAAAAGCGTAGAAAGAAGCAGGAACGGGATCGTAGGAAACAGAAAAACATTCCTACAACTGCACAGCAGAGTATTCCGTATATTCGAATGCTGCAGGATGGTATCTGCCAGGTGACAAAGACCTTTTTCTCCAAGACGATTCAGTTTTATGACATCAACTATCAGCTTGCTTTAAATGAGGATAAGACCACGATATTTGAAAATTACTGTGATTTCTTAAATTACTTTGATTCTTCCATCAGTGTGCAGCTGTCCTTTATCAATCAGCAGGTGGATGTGGCAGAATTTGAGAAAAGCATTGATATTCCAGATCAGAACGATGACTTCAATGCCATTCGTGAAGAGTACCGAACTATGTTGAAAAATCAGCTTTCCAAAGGAAATAATGGTCTGGTAAAGACAAAGTATATCACTTTTGGAATCGAAGCAGAGAGCCTGAAGGTGGCAAGACCGAGGCTTGAAAGAATTGAAACAGATATCTTAAACAACTTTAAGGTTCTGGGTGCACAGGCACATTCCCTGAATGGTCTGGAGCGGCTGGAGATTCTATATCATGTGTTCAACCAGGATCGGATTGAACCATTTAAGTTCCAGTATAAGATGCTGCCGGAAACAGGGTTAAAGACCAAAGATTTTATTGCACCGACTTCCTTTAACTTTTCCAAGAATCAGACATTTTTGATGGGAAGAACGATGGGAAGTGTGAGTTACCTGCAGATTCTTGCACCGGAGCTTACAGACCGGATGCTTGCAGATTTCCTGGATGTGGATGACAGCATCAATGTCAACATTCATATCCAGTCTATTGATCAGAGTTCAGCGATCAAAATGATCAAGAGTAAAATTTCAGATTTGGATAAGATGAAGATTGAGGAGCAAAAACGGGCTGTACGTTCCGGTTATGATATGGATGTGCTTCCATCGGACCTTGTGACTTATGGAGAAGAGGCGAAGAACCTGCTGGAAGATCTGCAGTCCAGAAATGAGCGAATGTTCCTTGTAACAGTTCTGGTAATGAATACCGCAAAGAAGCGTCAGAAGCTGGATAATAATATTTTCCAGGTACAGGGAATCGCACAGAAATATAACTGTTCTTTAAAACAGCTGGATTATCAGCAGGAAGCAGCACTTATGTCCTGTATTCCGCTGGGAGTCAATCGAATTGAAATTCAGAGAGGGCTTACCACATCTTCAACAGCGATCTTCGTGCCATTTACGACACAGGAACTGTTTCAGGAAGGGGAAGCTCTTTATTATGGACTGAATGCATTATCCAACAACATGATTATGGTTGATCGGAAACGTTTGAAGAACCCGAATGGACTGATTCTTGGTACACCAGGTTCCGGTAAGTCCTTCTCAGCAAAGAGAGAGATTACAAACTGCTTTCTGATTACGGAGGACGATATCATTGTCTGTGATCCAGAAGCCGAATATTCGGCACTTGTGCAGGCACTGCATGGGCAGGTGGTAAGAGTTTCACCGGTATCTGACCAGTATATCAATCCGATGGATCTGAACCTGAACTATTCTGAGGAAGATAATCCGCTGTCATTGAAAGCAGATTTTATTCTGTCTTTGTGTGAACTGATTGTTGGAGGAAAGAATGGATTGGAGCCGGTAGAAAAGACCATTATTGACCGTTGTGTGCGGTTAGTATATCAGGAATACCTTGCCGATCCAGTACCTGAGAAGATGCCAATCCTGGAGGATTTATATAACCTTCTGAGAAAACAGGAAGAGCCGGAAGCACAGCGACTGGCCACATCATTGGAGATTTATGTTACAGGTTCTTTGAATGTGTTTAATCATCAGACAAACGTGGATATCAATAACCGCATTGTATGCTTTGACATCAAGGAACTTGGTAAGCAGCTGAAAAAAATCGGGATGCTTGTAATCCAGGATCAGGTCTGGAACAGGGTAACGATGAACCGTTCTGCCCATAAGTCCACCAGATATTATGTGGATGAGTTCCATCTTCTTTTGAAGGAAGAGCAGACCGCAGCTTATAGTGTGGAGATATGGAAGAGATTTCGTAAATGGGGTGGTATTCCAACTGGAATCACCCAGAATATCAAGGATTTATTGTCTTCCAGGGAGATAGAGAATATATTTGAAAATTCAGATTTTATTTATATGCTCAATCAGGCATCCGGAGACAGGCAGATTCTGGCAAAACAGCTGAATATCTCACCAACCCAGCTGTCCTATGTAACCAACAGTAATGAGGGGGAAGGACTTTTGTTCTATGGAAATGTCATTATCCCATTTGTAGACAGATTCCCGAAGAATTCCCTCTATAAAATCATGACAACCCGCTTAGAGGAGACTTCCGAAGCAGGTTAAATCAAAGGAGAAAACAATGTTACGAGCAATTTCATATGTATTAACTTTTAGTGGCGGTGCTGTTTTTGGCATCGCTTTTCTCTGTTTATTACAGGCAGGGAAAGGATATCCGAAGAAGGAGGAGTAATCAGTGGCAGAACAGAGAATGAAAGTCAGGGATAAGAAAGTTCAGAAGATGACCAAGGATGGTCTGGTGGAAGAAAACCTGACAGATAAATCTTCTGTTCGTGTCAGTAACCGTGCCAGTGATGTGCAGATGGGAGGAAAACAGGGGGAAAAAGAATTAAGCCTTGTGGATAAGTCTTCCCGCCAGTCTGAACGGAGTGGGAAAAATATTCGTCCCTCTGTGCAAAAATCCAGAGATGCACCGGAACTGATACGGACAGAGAAGCAAAGTGAGGATTTTGGACAAAATAGAAAGCAGCAAAACCGGAAAAGGATTCGTGCTGAAGTCGGAAAAGAATCCAGACTTGCAGAAAAATCTGAAGCCGGACAGTCAGGGAGACTGAAAGAAAAACGTGCAGATCTATCAGAAAACAGAGGAGACAGCCGGAAAAATCAGACCGGCGGCAGCAAAAAGCCAAAACAAAAACAGCGTTTGAAATTTGCTTATGAGGAAACTGGTGCTTCTGTGAAAAATGACAAAGATATGGAGAAATTGAACCAGATGGATACGGATGGAGTCAATTTCCGCCATCAAAAACAGAAGGAAAAAGCCAAAAAGTTTTCTTATGAGGAAGCAAAAAAGAAAAAGGAAGCTAAGCAGCATTCCAAGAAGGCACAGGTCTATCGGGCAAATGAAGGGGAAGCTCCTGGAAAGAAGAAATTCCGCTTGAAGTTTGGTGAAGGGGAATCTGTGAAAACAGAAAAAGCTTCTGTTGTCAAGAAAGCAGGAAGTGCAACTTCCGTAGCATTGCACCGTGAGATCAGCAAAAATGAAGACGATAATGCGGCGGTAGAAGGTGTCCATAAGTTAGAAGAAAGCGGCGAAGGTGTTTACCGGCTGGAACAGAGAAGTGCCAGACGCAGGAAACAGAGGGCATCCAGAAAAAGAAGCAGACTTGAAAGACAGGAAGAGAAACAGACACAGGCGGCAACCCGTCAGGAGCAGAAGAAACTGAAAAAACAGATTCAGAAGCAACAGATCAAACGGGATTATGCCAAAGCGAAGCGAAGTGAACAGACAGTAGGAACAGCTACAAAAGGTACGATTGATTATATTAAGAAGATTGGCGGTAAGGTCACCAACTTCTTTAAAGAAAACCGGAAGGTGTATATCAGTGTAGCAGTTCTGATCGGATTGATGTTTCTGATCATAACGAATGTCACGTCATGTTCTGCAGTGTTTTTACAAAATGTAATCACTTACACAGGGACCAGTTATCTGTCATCGGATCAGGCAATCCGGGAAGCGGAATTGTATTATACACAGCTGGAAGCTAATCTGCAGGAGCGGATCAACAACATGGAATCTGAAGAACCGGGACATGAGGAATACCGATATAACATCGGACCTATTGAGCATGATCCGTTTATCCTGATCAGTTATCTGTCAGCAAAGTATGAAGAATTTACCTTTGAACAGGTAAAGCCAGAACTGGATGCTCTTTTTGCATTGCAGTATCGGTTAGAAACAGAAGCAGTCAATGAGACTGTGACAGAGACAGCAACTGTAAGAGTTGGAGAATCTTTGGGACAGGTTGTGACCAGTGGGTATTGTAACTGCCCAATTTGTTGTGGTATTTGGAGCGGAGGACCGACTGCCAGTGGAGCATATCCAACTGCCAATCATACCTTAGCGGTAGATGCTTCCAATCCGTTTGTACCAATGGGAACAAAGGTAGTTATGAATGGTGTCGAATATACTGTAGAAGATACCGGAGCTTTCGCAAGATACGGTGTACAGTTTGATGTCTATTATGACAGTCATGCGGCAGCATCTGCACATGGACATCAAACATGGGAATGTTATCTGGCAGATGATAATGGAAGCAATGAAGTGGAAGTGACCAGGACAAGAGATGTAGATGTGCTGAATGTCACCTTAAATAGTGGAAACCTGATGTCAATCTGTCAGGACAGGTTGGGATTTTTCCAGAAAGAACTGTTCAGTGCCTACAACGATACAAAAGGCAACTTGCAGATGTTTGCAACACCGGTTGATTTTAACTGGTATTCCAGTGTGACCAGCTATTATGGATACAGGATTCATCCAATATCAGGAGCAAATCAGCTTCATAATGGTATGGATATCGGAGCACCGGAAGGGACAAAAGTAATGGCAGGGCTGACCGGAACGGTTACAACTTCTGCTTATAACGACAGCTATGGCAATTATGTTGTGATCAAGGACAGTAAAGGCTATGAACTGCGGTATGCACATTTAAGCAGCCGGAGTGTATCTGCAGGAGCATCCGTCACGAAAGGTGATGAGATAGGGCTTGTAGGAAATACTGGAAATTCTACAGGAAGCCATCTTCACATTGAACTTCTGAAAAATGGAGAGCGGTTAAACCCGATCTTTTATCTGGAAACAGGAGAAGGGGCAGGATTTGGCGGCAATGAATATACCAGTGAAGCAGCACAGCGTTTGTTAAATGAAGCAGCGAGATATCTTGGGACACCGTATGTGTGGGGTGGATATTCGCCAAGTGGATTTGACTGTTCTGGATTCGTAAGTTACTGCCTGACACATTCAGGTGTAAGGAATACAGGAAGATTAACGGCACAGGGATTGTATGACATTTGTACGCCGGTATCTCAGTCAGAAGCACAGCCAGGAGATCTGATCTTCTTTACAGGTACTTACGATGCAGGAGTTCCGGTAACGCATATCGGAATCTATGTGGGCAATGGTCAGATGATCCATTGTGGGCATCCGGTGCAGTATACGTCCATCAACTCTCCATACTGGCAGAGTCATTTCTATGGATTCGGACGATGGTAAGGAAAAGGGCGGTGTAACAGCCGTCCGGAAAGGAGAAGCGATGAAAAGTCTTGAAAAAGCAACGGCAGATTATGAGAAAGCCAAGGAAAAAATGGAAGCATCCAAAGCCAGATATGAAGCAGATTTAAAGCGTTTCAAGGCTGCGGAGATAGCAAAAACAGAAGCGGAAAATCTGGAAATTGTAAAAATTATCCGTGCAATGGATATGAGCATTCCAGAGCTGGAAGCTTTCAAAAAGAGAATGAAAAATGAACTGCCCGGCAGGGTAGAAATACAGAAGGAGGAAACAAGGTCTGATGATGAATTTAGAGAAGATGAAACAGAAGAAATCTAAAAATAGCGTGAAAAAAGGATTGCTTGCGGCAACAACGATTCTTTGCTTGACATCGCCTATGTTGCAGACACAGAGTGTGTTAGCGGCAGAGAATACAGCACCCGCAATTACGATTGAAAAGCCAGATGGCTGGAGACAGGGGGAAACGGCAGTCGCAATTACTGTGGATGCCAGTCATATGCCAGAAGGATTTTCTATCACAAAAATTGAAGCGAAAGCTGGGAAAGACGGAAGCTGGCAGGATGTGACAGGGAATGGAAGTATTTCCATTACTGGTAATCAGACGGTCTATGTGCGTGTGACAGATGGTGAGGGGAAGGTCTATGAGCAGAATCGCTCTATTAAGTGTTATGACACAGAAAAGCCTACGCTTTCTGCATCTCTGACAGATGGTGTACTGACGATTCAGGGAAATGATACCGTTTCCGGCATTACTTCTGTGACAGTTAATGGCACCACTTATACAGATCTGAAGGATGGAATGCTGAGAGTGCAACTGACACAGAAAGATTTTACAACAAAACAGATTGAAATCACGGTAACGGATGGTGCCGGAAATACTTCTGAAAAGTATGTGTTGCAGAATCCTTATTATGAATGGGCAAAGAAGCAGGCAGAGAAACAGAAAACTTCAGGTGACAGCAATGGTGCGATGGCAACCACGACCAGTGCAGATGCAACTGGGACTGAGAAAACAACGACTTCACCACTTCCGCAGGATGCACAGGGTTCTGAGCCAACAGATGCAAAAGGAACTGTGGATGATCGGACAGTGACAGGTATTGAGGAACAGCTTAATAAAGAAGGCGAGACAGCAGATTCTGTTACCAAAACAGCTACGGAAGGCACAAAAGAGTTTTATACCATTTCAACTAAGAGTGGTAAGATTTTTTATCTGATCATCGACAATTCAAAATCTCAGGATAATGTGTATTTCCTTACCGAAGTCAGTGAGAAAGACCTGATGAACTTCACACTTTCTGATTCTGTGACACTTCCGGAAGTAGATATTGTTTATGCAGAACCAGAGAAACAGGCTGAAGAAGAAAAGCCGGAAACGACAGAGACAGATGAGAAAGATAAGGTAGAGGATGAAATTCAGATGCCAGAAGACAAAAGTTTGGCAGGGACTTATCTACTGATCGGATTGGTTGCTGTTGGAGCTGCGGCAGGTGGTTATTACTTGAAAGTCTACAAACCGAAACATGAATATGATGATGAAGATGAGATGGAAGAGGATGAAAATGAATCCGAAGATTCAGAGTCAGAAAAACGGGAAGTAGACGATGCAGATGAGCAGGAAGAACAGGAAAATGCAGGGACAGAAGTTTTGAAAGATGAAGATTTCAATGATGAGGTACTAGAAGATGAAGAAGAGGAGCAGGAGTAAATGAAATTAGTGATTGCAGAAAAGCCATCGGTTGCGATGGCACTGGCTTCCGTGCTTGGAGCCAGAACAAGAAAAGATGGCTACGTGGAGGGAAACGGTTATATCGTTTCCTGGTGCGTAGGACATCTAGTTGGATTATGTGATGCATCGGAATACGATGAAAAATATAAAAAATGGAGATATGATGATCTGCCGATTGTGCCAGAATGTTGGAAACATAAGGTATTGGAAGGTACGAAAAAGCAGTTTGGAATCTTAAAGAAACTTATGAGAGATTCCAAAGTAGATGAAGTGATCTGTGCCACTGATGCAGGACGTGAAGGTGAGCTGATCTTCCGTCTGGTGTATGAGCAGGCAGGATGTAAAAAGCCGATGAAGCGACTCTGGATCTCTTCCATGGAAGAACAGGCAATTAAAGATGGATTTGCGTCATTAAAAGACGGTTCGTGTTATGACAGTCTCTATCAGTCAGCTCTTTGCAGGGCAAAGGCTGACTGGCTGGTGGGAATCAATGCGAGCCGTCTTTTTTCTGTTCTGTATAACCAGAATCTGAAAGTTGGAAGAGTACAGACACCAACACTTGCCATGATCGTGGATCGAAATCAGAAGATCAAGGAATTTACCAAAGAGAAATATTATATGGCTCATATCAAATTTGACGATATGGATGCGGTCACAGAGAATTTTCAGAAAAAAGAAGATGCAGATAAAGTGGCTGCAGAGTGTCAGGAGCGCATGTGCGAAGTGGAGAAGGATGATGTGAAAGAGAAAACGGTCCGCCCTCCGAAGCTTTATGATCTGACCACCCTGCAGAGGGAAGCTAACAGAATGTTTGGCTATACCGCACAGCAGACATTGGATGCTGTGCAGGAGATGTATGAGCAGAAGCTTGTCACTTATCCGAGAACAGACAGCCAGTATCTGACAGATGAGATGGGAGAAAGTACAGAAACTCTGATTCAGATGTTATTTGGGAAAATGCCTTATGCTGAAGGTCTGGAATATCAACCGGACGTGAGTAAGGTATTAAATTCAAAGAAAGTATCCGATCACCATGCGATTATCCCAACCATGGAAGTAGCCAAAGCAGATATTGGTGAACTGAAAGAACGAAGCCGCAAGATTTTGTATTTGATCAGTGCCAGGGTTCTGACAGCAACTGCAGATCCTTATATTTATGAGAGTCATAAATGTCAGATTACCTGCAATTATCATACGTTTTATCTCAATGCAAAGAAAACAAAACAGGAAGGGTTCAAGACAATTGAGAAAAAACTGAAACAGTTCTTTGGAATCATTGCAGAAAAAGAAGAGCCGGAGTTGGATATCTGGGCAGGCAAGCATTATGGTCCCTGTGATTCTTTTGTATCGGAGCATTTTACACAGCCACCGAAACAGTACACAGAAGATACCCTGCTTTCTGCGATGGAACGTGCAGGGAATGAAGAGCTGACCGAAGATACAGAAAAGAAAGGACTTGGTACTCCTGCAACAAGGGCAGCAATCATTGAAAAACTGATTCAGTCTGGCTTTGTGAAAAGGGAAAAGAAAAATCTGGTGCCGACAGATGATGGAAATGTGCTGATTACGGTTCTACCGGATGAGATTAAATCTCCGAAGATGACCGCAGAGTGGGAAATGGCATTGAATCATATTGCCCAGAATACAGAGACAGCAGATGAATTCCTAAATGGGATTACAGAGCTGATGCAGGAACTGGTTGCCAGGTATCAGGGGATTTCAGAAGAGAAGAAAAATCAGTTTCAGGGAAAGGCAAAAGGAGAAGTCATTGGCAAATGTCCCCGCTGTGGAGCAGATGTCAGGGAAGGAAAAGTAAATTTTTACTGTTCTGACCGGAAATGTGCTTTTACCTTATGGAAAAATGATAAATTTCTTGCAAGCCAGGGAAAAAAGATGGATAAGGTGGCAGCAAAGAAGTTCCTGTCTAAAGGAAAAATCCATTATAAGGATCTGGTATCAAGAAAAACAGGGAGACAGTATGAAGCAACTGTGGAGATGGTCGATCCCGGAGAGGGAAATGTACAGTTCAATCTTATTTTTCCACAACGATAAGTAGTGTATTGCAGGCAGTCTAAGGACTGTCTGTTTTAATACAAATATATGAAAGAGAGGACCTTAGCATGAAGAAAAAAGGTAATTTTAGAAAAGTAGTATCTGGCTTGCTGGCAGGCATGACAATGCTTAGTACAGTGCTGTCTCCGATGACGGCATATGCAGCGGAGATCCAGCCAGAGGAAAAACCTCCACTTTATGAGGAAGTGAAAGACCTTCTGGATGAAGATGAGGTGGTGACTGCCAAAGATTATGAAATTGAAACAGGCAGTGTATTTGATGTGAAATCAGATTACACGGGACTGGAAATCAAGGATGATAACAAGGTCAAAGTCACATTTGAGGAAGCAAAGAATGACAAGGATGAGGATTTTACGACAGATCATGCGGACACTTACAAAGCGGTCTATTATGTGGAACCGGTAAATCAAGAGCATCCGAAGTACCAGATCAGCCGAAAACTGATTGTGCGTGAGAAAGCAACAGAAGCTCAGACTGAAACTGCAGGGAGTGAAGCAGTGACCGAATCAGAAACCGCTGGCAGTGAACAGCAGACAGAGGAAGCGGAGGATTCAGAAGCAGACTCGGAGATTACCGATATTGACGCTGATGAATTTGATGATTTAGTAGAGCAGGCACAGAATCAGGATACCTATGATGAAGAATCAGGGTTAGAGCTTCATGATGTTTTGGAACAGGCAGGAGACGAAGGTGTGGATCTTGATGCTATGGAAGAGGGAGAGATTGCAACATTTGAAGCAGTTTCAGCTTATTCAGCAAGAAGTACACAGCAGGTAACAATTGAAAAAGGACCACTGTATAGATATGCAGATTATAATCTTGGAACCTATCTGACAGAGCCGTACTATATCAGCTACGGAAACGTCAGAGCAATTGCGTATTGTGTACAGCCAGCTAAGCCAGGACCTGGATCTGGAAATTATACAATTACAAAGATTGGAGACAATCAGGCGTTAGCAAAAGTGTGTTATTACGGCACAGATGCCGCAGGGAGCGAAAGCTTTTTTGCGAATAAACACACGGATTTTTCAGAAGGAAAAAGATTCATCATCATTCACATGGCTGCATCATATGCCAACGGAAGCAGTGATGCATTTTACGGAACCAATGCTACAGGAGAGGCTTTGGCAAAAGAACTCTATAATTATTGTGTGAATAAGCCGGAAATACCAGATGTAGCGATGTCATTTTCAAAGCCGGATGTAAAAGCTTATGTAGATAGAAATGTTCAGAGAACGGAGAACATTAAGTTCAACGCATCTTCCCAGCAGAAAATCACAATGGACTTACCAAAAGGAGTAAAGCTCCATAATGTATCTACTGGAACCGTAAGTGCGGCAGGTGCAAGCGTAACAATTGGAGGAGGAACCACGTTTTATCTCTCAGCTCCTCTGACACAGACAAGAGATGTAAGTGATACTTTTTCTGCAAAAATGAAGGGAAGTATTACAAAAGATTATTCAGCATATAAATTGACTACGAATGCAAGTGTTCAGGATCTGGCATTTGTATTTGGAGAAGGTGTTGCTGATGAAAAATATGTAAGCTTAAAGGTGTCATGGATTGAACAGGCTACGATCGAAATCGTAAAGAAAGACGATACAGCGAATGTCAATCTTGCAGGTGCAGTATTTGGCGTTTACAGCGATGAGGCTTGTACAAAGCTGATCACTCAGATGCCTGCAACAGATAAGAATGGAAAATCCTCTGTTACGATTATCAAGACACAGGATACCGTTTATCTGAAAGAAATCACAGCACCACAGGGATATGTAGTAAATGCAACGGCAACAAATGTAAAACTGGTAGCAAGTAAGACCTCAGCTGTAACCGTGGAAAATAAGGAGCAGCTTGCAGAGCTTACTGTTTATAAAGAAGGTCAGGTGCTTACCGGAGCAGAAGTCAGTGAGAGTGGAACCGTATTCCATTATGAGAACCGCAGACAAAAAAATGCTGTTTACAACGTGTATGCCGGAGCAGATATTGTGACTGCGTATGGTACAAAAGTGTACAGCAAAGGTGATCTGGTGAAAGAAAATCTGACAACAGGTGAGAATGGCTCTGTTACCCTGAAGAATCTCCATCTAGGAACTTATGTGGTAAAAGAAGCAAAAGCACCGGACAACTTCTATAATGGCGGCGAAGAAAAGACAGTGACGCTGACTTATGCCGGACAGAATAAAGAAGTTGTATTTGCGGATGTCACCTTCAACAATGAGCGTCAGAAAGCAGAAGTCACTGTAGTAAAACAGGATAAAGATACAAAGAAACCGCTGGAAGGTGGTATTTTCGCCCTGTATGCGGCAGACGATATCAAAAATGCAGATGGTGTAGTTGTTGTAAAGAAAGGCACCCTGATTGAGAAAGCCACTACCGGTGAGGATGGAAAGGCAAAATTCACAGCAGATCTGCCTATCAATCATTCCTATTCCGTAAAAGAAGACCAGGCACCAGAAGGCTATGTAAGAAATACAGAAGACGTGTATACGTTCAAGTTCTCTTACACCAATGATAAAGAAGCAACCGTATCTTTCGCCCATACCTTCAGCAATGACCGTGTGACAGCAAAAATCAATTTATTCAAAGTTGATAAAGAAACAGGAAAAGCCGTTCCGCAGGGCGATGCAACACTGAAAGGTGCAGTCTACGGATTATATGCCCGTGAAGATATCGTGCATCCGGATGGAGCAACCGGTGTGATTTATAAAGCAGGGGAACAGGTGGCTTCTCTTACAACGGATGAAAAAGGACAGGCTTCTGTAGATGGCTTATATCTTGGCAAATATTACGTCAAGGAGATCACACCACCGACCGGATACCTGGCAGATACAGAAGAACATGATCTTGAATGTAGTTATGAAGGTGATATGACTGCAGAAGTAAAAAGAGAATGCATTTCCAGTGAACAGGTGATCAAGCAGCCGTTCCAGATTATCAAAGCAGCCAACAATGGAAAGACCGATGCAGATCTGTTATCCGGAGCCGGATTTACAGTTTATCTGAAATCTTCCCTTACAAAGAAAGCAGATGGAAGCTATGATTTTGATTCTGCTAAACCAGTAGTGAGTGGAGAAAACGGAGCTACTGAGATTTTTACAGATGAAAAAGGTTATGCCTGCAGTATTCCATTACCATTTGGAAGCTATATTGTCCGTGAAACAACAACACCACACAATTACAAGCCAGTCGATGATTTTGAAGTGAATATCACAGAGAACCATCCGAATGAGCCACAGATCTGGCGTGTGCTTCTGGACAAAGAGTTCAAGGCAAAATTGAAAATTGTGAAAAAAGACGATGAAACAAAGAAATCCGTCCTGATTGCAGGAACAGAATTTAAGGTATATGACCTGGATAACAAAAAATACGTGGAGCAGGTAACTACTTATCCTGTGACAACCACACACAAGTCCTATTTTACAGACAGTCAGGGTTATCTGATCATGCCAAAGAACCTGAAAATCGGACATTACCGGATTGAGGAAGTCAACGCACCGGAAGGGTACACAATCAACAAGAATTATATGGAGATTGCTGTTGATGCAAACACTGCTTATCAGATGGATTCAGAAAGCGGCGATGCCATTATCACAGTTGATTACGAGAATCATCCGGTAAAAGGAAAGCTGACGATCTATAAAAAAGGTGAGATGCTGAGTGGATTCAAAAAGGATTTTGTTTATGAAGAAAAATATCTGAAAGGTGCAGAGTTTAACGTCTATGCAGCGGAAAATATCTACACACCGGATTATCAGAAAGATGAAAATGGAAACAGACAGCTGATTTATGCAAAAGATGCTCTGGTAACAACGGTAACGACCGGGGAAGACGGAAAAGCAGTTGCAGATAACCTGCCGCTTGGTTCTTACTATGTGGTAGAAAAAACAGCACCGGAAGGATTTGTTCTGAACCATGACAGATCGGATGTAGCATTTGTCTATGCAGATCAGGATACACCTGTGATCGAACAGGAAGTAACTGTTGGTGATGACAGACAGAAAGTTGCAATCCAGGTAGAAAAACAGGATGCAGAAAACGGAGCAACGGTAGAAGGTGCAGTCTTTGGCATTTATAACAAAGATGATATCAAAGCAGAAGGCAAAGTCATTGTCAACGCTGATACCCTGTTACAGGAAATGACTTCTGATAAAGATGGAATTGCTTCCTGTACGCTGGATCTGCCACTCGGACAGTATTATGTAAAAGAGTTAAAGGCACCGGCAGGATTCGTTTCTTCCGATGAAGTTCTGAATCTGGATGCTTCTTATCAGGGACAGGACGTGAAGACAGTAAAACTGAAAACAGTGAAGAAGAATCAGCCGACAACGGTTGAAATTACAAAATCAGATGTGACAACAGGTGTGGAACTGGATGGAGCAAAACTCACCGTTCTTGATAGAGAGGGGAATGTCGTAGATCAGTGGACTTCTGTAAAAGACCAGCCACATGTGATTAAACGACTGACCGTTGGGGAGGAATATACCCTTCGTGAAGAAATCGCACCGTATGGATATCTGAAAGCAACGGATGTGAAGTTCACACTGGAAGATACCGCAGAGATTCAGAAGGTAGAGATGAAAGATGAAGTGCCGACAGGACTTTTAATCATCAACAAAAATGGAGAATTTTTGGATAAAGTGACACTTCTGGACAATGTAAAAGGCACTGTGGAGCATCTCTTCGAATATGTAACCGGAAGCCTTACAGATGTGACTTTCGATGTATTTGCTGCGGAAGATATCAAAGCGGCAGATGGTGTCAGCAAAGATTATTACAAAGCAGATGAAAAAGTAGGAACTATTACTACAGATTCCAATGGTATTGCACAGATGGATAATCTCCCGGCAGGCAAATACTATGTGAAAGAAGTTAAAACTGCCCATGGCTATGTATTGGATGGAGAACCGAGATATGTTGATCTTTCCTACCGTGATCAGGACACACCGGTAATCACTTATGATGAAAAATGGCAGAATACCCGTCAGAAAGTAAAGGTTACTGTTCTGAAGAAAGAAAAAGATACAGACCGTGTTCTTGCAGGCGGCGTCTTCGGCCTTTATACCAGTGAAGATATCAAAAATGTAAACGGAGATGTGTTGCTTGAGAAAGATTCCCTCATCGAGCAGAAAGCAACCGATGAGAAAGGACAGATCACTTTTGCGGCAGATCTTCCAGTAGATGGAAAATATTATGTAAAAGAGAACAGTGCACCGGACGGATTTGTGACAACGGAAGAAGTGCAGGAGTTTACCTTTGAATATGCCGGAGAAGATCAGGCAGAAGTAAGCTATGATTTTACGTTTGAAAATCAGCCGACCACAGTGGAACTGACAAAAACAGACCTGACCACAGGCAAAGAACTTCCAGGTGCACACCTGAAAGTGACGGATGCAGATGGAAATGTTGTGGATGAATGGACTTCTACAGAAGGATCTCATGTGATCAAAGAACTTGTTGTAGGTAATGAGTATACCATGACGGAAACAAAACCGGCAGACGGATATGTTACTGCAGAGAGCATTACCTTTACGGTTGAGAATACAGCTGAGATTCAGAAGCATGAGATGAAAGATGATGTGACCAAGGTTCAGATCAGCAAGACAGATATCACAGGAGATACAGAGATTCCTGGTGCAAAACTAACGATTCTTGATAAGGACGATCAGGTAGTAGAGAGCTGGACTTCCACAGAGGAGGCACACTATATTGAAAAACTGCCAATTGGTAGATACACCTTACGAGAGGAACAGGCACCAAAAGGATATCTTCTGACATCGGATGTGACATTTGAGGTGAAGGATACTGGAGAAATCCAGAAAGTGGTTATGAAAGATGATACTGCCAAGGGAAAAGTCATTCTCAATAAGACAGATAAATCATCTGGGGAACCGCTGAAAGGAGTAGAATTTGAATTCCGTGACAGCAAAGGAAAGGTCCTGGAAACCTTAAAAACAGATGCTGCCGGTCATGCCGAGAGTAAGCTGTATGAGATTGCCGCATTCAAGAACGGCAAATATGATACAGCAATCAAGTATTATCTGGTGGAGACAAAAACACTGGATGGATACACACTGGATCAGACCAAGCATGAAGTGACATTTGCCTACGCAGACGACAGTACGCCGGTTGTAGAAGTTACTTTCAATCTGACAAATGAGAAACCGGAAGTTCCGGAAACACCAAGCACACCAGATGTGCCGCAGTCCCATGAAGAGACGAAGGTATCAGATGCACCGAAGACAGGAGATAACACAAATATCTGGCTGCCGATTCTGCTTCTGCTTATCTCTACCGGAGGCATGGCAGGACTTTATATCAGCAGAAAGAAAATCAGAAAACAGTAATCCTCAGTAAAGGGGGCCCTGAATCAGGGCTCCCTTTAAAATACAAAAATTCACAGAAAGGGACAGAAAAATATGATGAAAACAATGGAAAAGAGACAGGAAGCAAGAAAGAACCAGGAGAGAACTTTAAAAAGAATGATGGCTTATCAGAAAAAAGCCGAGCAGATGGTCAGCAGGAAAAGAATGAACCATCACATGATTAGAAAGGGGTAAAAGCGTATGATGAACAGAAAAGAATTTTATGAATATGTCAAAGATAATGTAAAAGACTATTTGCCGGATTCATATCAGAATGGAGAAATCCGTATTGAAGAAGTTGCAAAAAATAATGGATTAAGGTTGACTGGCATTTCAATTCCACAGGGTGATCAAAGAGCTGTGCCGATGGTATATCTGGATTCTCTTTATATGGAATATGTCAATGGAAAAAATCTGGATTCCTGTGTGGGTGATGTGGCAGATATGCGTATTGAAGTGCAGGACAAAGCGGCATTTATCAATATGGGTCTTCCGGATATTTTGGATTATGAAAAAATGAAGGACAAATTACAGGTGAGAATCTGTGACCGGGAATGGAATGAAGAACGCCTGGCTGATAAAGTTGTTACCGAACATGGAGATTTTGCAGCATATTACGCAGTGAATGTGGAAGAAAACGAGGGAGGAATTGGTAGTATTCCGGTTACTGTCAATCTTATGAATGAATGGGGTGTGACAGCAGAACAAATCCAGGCAGATGCAGTGGCGGCAGACAGAAATCGTGGTGTTGTTTTGATGGACATGAATGAAATGATAAAATCCATGATTTTTGGTGAAGAAGCAGAAAATCTTTTGAATGAAAAACTGAATGTTGAAGCAATGGAAAATCCAATGTTCTGTCTTTCAAATGCACAAAAAATGAATGGTGCATCACTGTTACTGCAGGAAGATATTCGTAAGCAGATCGGTGAATGCCTGGGAAGTGATTATTTTGTTCTTCCCTCTTCAATTCATGAGGTGCTGATTCTTCCTGATAACGGAATGTTTGAAGTACCGGAATTAAATGCCATGGTACAGGAAGTCAATGAGACGCAGGTAGAGAGGCAGGAACAGCTTTCGGATAAGGTTCAGTTCTGTGATGGAAAGACAGCAGTTATGGAAAATGCCGAACGCAGGGAAGCACGTCTGGAGAAAGAAAAAGCAGCAGAAAAAGCAACTGGGAGAACAGAAGCAAAAGGTGGAATCCATGGAAAACTGGAGAAAGCCAAGGCGGAGATCAAAGCAAAAGGGACAGATACAATCCCAAAGAATAGGGCGAAAGACCTTGCCTCAGTATTATAACGAGAAATAACGATGATTTTGAGGGGACTGTGTGAGCAGTCCCTAATTTTATGAAGATGGAGGAGAAAAGAATATGGACTGGTGTTTATATGGTGATGATAAAAGAAAGGAAATGGATAGAGATTTAAAACCGGAATATCTTTTGGATGACTTACGGAGATATCAGGATGTATTTGGTGAAGAATTTGGTGTAAAAGAGCTTCTTATGCTGGAGGATATCCGGGTAAAGGCTATGATTGCCGGAGCACTTGCAGATATGCCGGAATTTCTTATTGATCAGATTGGAAAAGCAAGTAACAGTAGTAATTTTCCTTCTATGACAAGGGCAATGGAACGGATTGCCGATGTTGTAGAAGAAAAGTGGGAAGAAGAAAGGGAGTAACAGATGGCAAATAAATTATATGCAATGGAACTTCTGACGGAGGAAGTGGCAAAGGATGTTGCTGCCAATCCGCAGGAATGGATGCGGTTTCTAAATACTGCATCCAGGCTGTACCGGTACACTTTTCCGGAACAGCTCTTGATCTATGCACAGCGTCCGGGAGCAACAGCCGTGGCATCCATGGAAATCTGGAACCAGAAGATGTACCGATGGATTAAAAAGGGTTCTAAAGGAATTGCCCTGATAGATAACACATCCGGACCAAAAACGAAACTCCGATATGTTTTTGATGTGCAGGATACTTATAAGGTAAAAAATCTGGGCAGAGATCCGCAGTTATGGAATCTTAATCCAGAAGGAGAACAACTGGTGGCAGATTATCTGCAGGAGCGGCTGGCACTGGAAGCAACAGAGGGAGGATTAGCAGAGGTTCTTCACCAGGCGGCAGAAGAAAGTGTGCAGGCCTGGTTGCCGGATGCTTTCGACGAACTGCAAATGGATGTAGCCGGCACTTTTCTGGAAGATCTGGATGAACAGAATCAGAAAGTGGAGTTCCGGGAACTGATGACAAACAGTGTCTGGTATGTGTTACTGAACCGATGCGGACTGGATGTGCAGGAATATCTTGATGCAGAGGATTTTCGTCATATTACAGATTTTAACCAGTTAAAGGTTATTGGACACCTTGGAAGTTCTGTGAATGAGATCAGCAGACCGGTATTGATGCAGATTGGACGATATGTGTTGAATGACTTGGAAAAAGATCTGAAAACGGTTGCAAAAGAAAAAGAAGTAGCTTATAATGAATTTAACACGTTAATTCGTGAAAGCAAAACAAGGAACACAGAAGATAGAGGAGAAAATAAGGAGGAAACAGAGCATGAGAGAGATCACTTACAGCCAGAATGGAGAGTACCAGATTCCGGATATCAGTCTGGAGGAGACGAGAGGAACGATCGGGAAGTACGGATTGATGAGGAAAGAGTATCTGAGAAACCACAAAGTAGCCAGATTCAACATTCTGACCTTACAGAACCGTCTGGACAGTCATCTGATGGAAATCGACAGCCAGGCAAGGCAGAGAGTAGACAACCTGATGTCAGAACTTCTGGAGAAAAACCCGGCACCGGACAAAATGGCAGACGGGATGGCATGGACCAGACACATGAACCAGATCAAAGCACAGGCAGAGGAACTGGTAATTCAGGAGATTATTTACAATTAAGTCTGTTCCCGACAGAAGAGGAACAGTTAGGAGAAATAAGGAAAGCGGTAGCTGCATTAGAACAGCCAGCCGCTTTTCTTATTTCTGATGAAGTAGTAGATGATATTCTCCGCACGGGAAGTGGACAGAAAAATACACTGTTTCATATTACGGCAAGACTGATTGAAGGTCTGGATAATGAAGAAATGCAGAACTTCCTGAAGGAGGAATATGAAACAGGTGGAAAAGGATTTACCATAGATGGACAGAAAATCAGTATCTGGTATGACAATGATGGTATCCGTATCCGACGGGGAGATTCCGCCAGAAGAAACTTTGATCGCATGGTTACGTGGGAAGAAGCGGCGGACAGAATCCGGGATATGTATGAGGATAGAAGTTACGTGGATAATCTGATTTCCAATAACGCCATTGAACAGGAGCAGGAAGAAATGACCAATCTTCTTGCACTCCATTTTCGGGATACCAGCAGAAACCGGGAGGAGCAGCAATCATATTCGGATTGGCAGGATGTCGTGCGGGAAGCTTGGACAGATTCAGCGGAAGCAGATGCAATTGCCCATCGCTTTGAATGGCTGCAGAAAGATATGGATGAGAATCCAGAAGATTATCGCAGGTGGGAGATTCAGCATAATCCGGAATATTTCCAGCGTTTTCAGGATCTCCAGAGGGAGCGTTCCTGGGTAGACCAGAAATTTACGGTCGAACGTCCGGCCCTTTCCTTTATCACACAGGATGAGATAGAT
This sequence comes from bacterium, assembly GCA_004562915.1. Taxonomy (GTDB): domain Bacteria; phylum Bacillota; class Clostridia; order Lachnospirales; family Lachnospiraceae; genus Oliverpabstia. The sequence goes on along the minus strand of SFQZ01000039.1, from coordinate 4,449 downwards.
GCAGTCCTTAGAAGAGGCGGGATCACTGCCGGAGGACGGAATCGGATCTATGAGTATTTCATGGAACATCACGATATAAAGGATGCAGCTGAGTTTCTGAAAAATGAGTATGGTACAGGTGGAGCAGCACCTGGGATACCGGGAGCGTATGAATCCGATGCTTCCCATGATGCGAAAGGATTAAAACTTGCGAAAGGGAAGATTGGCAGTCCAGATGTAGAAGTTCTATTAAAGTGGAATAAGGTTGCAGAACGTGTCCGTCAGCTGATTCGCACCGATGATTTCTTATCACCGGAAGAACTGGAAAAGTATGAAGAACGGCAGGAAGCACAGAGACAGGCGGATCTGGAAGGAGCTCAGCAGGCTTTGGAAGTGGAGCAGGAAGGCTCTGATCAGCAGGAAATACGAGAGGAAAATCAGGAACCGTCGGAGGTTGAGACACAACCGGAAGCAGTAGAAGATGCAGAAAAAAAGGAAGATATAACACCAGAACAGTCTGATATTCCAGCAACAAACTTCCATATCACAGATGATGAACTGGGACAGGGAACACCAAAGGAAAAGTTCCGTGCTAATATCATGGCAATCCAGCTTTTAAAGAAATGCGAGGAAGAAAACCGCAATGCCACACCAGACGAACAGGAGATTTTATCCCGATATGTAGGCTGGGGAGGTCTTGCTGATGCTTTCGATGAAACAAAATCCGCATGGGAGACGGAATATCTGGAATTAAAGACAGTCCTTACACCGGAAGAATATGCAGCAGCCAGAGCTTCTACCTTAAATGCCCATTACACACAGCCAATCGTGATTGAAAGTATGTATCAGGCGTTGGAAAATCTGGGATTTACAAAAGGAAATATCCTGGAGCCATCCATGGGTGTTGGTAACTTCTTTGGAATGCTTCCTGAGAAGCTGAACCAGTCAAAACTCTATGGTGTGGAACTGGACAGTATCAGCGGTAGAATTGCAAAACTGCTTTACCCAGATGCCAATATCCAGATTAAAGGTTTTGAGAAGACAGATTATCCGAATGATTTCTTCGATGTGGCAATCGGAAATGTGCCATTTGGAGCTTATAAAGTGAATGACAGGCAATATGACCGCTATAATTTTATGATTCACGATTATTTTCTGGCAAAGACAATCGACCAGTTGCGTCCGGGTGGTGTGGCAGCTTTGATCACAACAAAAGGAACCATGGATAAAGCATCACCGGAAGTCCGAAAGTATCTGGCAGAACGTGCCGATCTCCTTGGAGCCATCCGCCTGCCGAACACAGCATTCAAAGCAAATGCAGGAACGGAAGTCAGTGCAGATATTTTATTCTTCCAGAAGCGTGACAGCATGACAAAAGAGATGCCGGAGTGGGTGAATCTTGGAAGTGATGCCAATGGAATTACGGTCAATCAGTATTTTGCAGACCATCCGGAAATGATTCTGGGTGAGATGAAAGAGGTATCCGGTCCGTATGGTATGGAAACAACCTGTATGCCGATAGAAGGTGCTGATCTTGAAGTCCAGCTTGCAGAAGCTGTCAGGAATATTCATGGAAATATGGCACCTGCAGTTGATGTGGATGCAGAACTGGATGATGTACCAGAGAGTATCCCGGCAGATCCGAATGTTCGTAATTACAGTTATGCGGTTGTAGATGATCAGGTATATTACCGTGTTAACTCTCTGATGAATCAGGTAAAGATGCCTGCCGCTACTGCAGAACGTGTAAAAGGTATGGTGGAGATCCGAGACACGGTGCGTGAACTGATTGCCATGCAGATGGAAGAATCCGTAACAGATGAAGAAATTCACAAACAGCAGGAGAAATTGAATCAAGTATATGATGCTTACACAGCAAAGTATGGAGTCATCGGAAGTAATGCAAACAAGCGGGCGTTTTCTGATGACGCTTCTTATTGTCTGTTGTGTTCTCTGGAAGACCTGAACGAAGATGGAACATTGAAGCGAAAAGCAGACATGTTTACGAAACGAACCATCAAAAAGGCAGTGGCGGTAACCAGTGTGGAAACTGCGACAGAAGCCTTAGCATTATCATTGAATGAAAGAGCAAAGGTGGATCTGTCCTATATGGCACAGCTGACAGGAAAGACAGAAGAAAAAATCACGGAGGAACTGGTTGGAGTTATATTTAAGAACCCACTGACAGACCAGTGGGAGAGTGGAGATGAGTATTTATCTGGAAATGTCAGGGAGAAGTTAAACACAGCAAGAACCTTTGCAGAGAATCACCCGGAATTCACACCGAATGTCCGTGCATTGGAAGCAGTTCAGCCAAGAGAACTGGAAGCATCTGAAATCGAAGTAAGGATTGGGGCAACCTGGATTGAACCATCGGATTATCAGGACTTTATGAGGGAACTGCTTCATACTCCGTGGTATCTTGCACAGAAGGAGATACAGGTAAAATATTCTGAGGTGAATGGTGAGTGGCGGATTACCGGGAAAAATGCAGACAGTCCAAGAAATGCGTTTGCCTATGCAACGTATGGAACCGAGAGGGCAAATGCTTACCGGATTCTGGAAGATACACTGAATCTGAAAGATGTTCGTATCTATGATAAGAGTGTCAATGAAAATGGGGATGAGATTCGTGTCCTCAATAAAAAAGAAACTATGCTGGCATCACAGAAACAGGATGCCATGAAAGCAGCATTTAAGGATTGGATTTTCAAAGATCAACAGAGACGTGAAAGACTGGTAAGAGTTTATAATGAACGGTTTAACAGTATCCGTCCCCGTGAATACGATGGCAGTCATCTGACTTTCCCAGGAATGAACCCGGAAATTGAACTTCGCCCACATCAGAAAAATGCTGTCGCACATCAGCTTTACGGGGATAATGTGCTTCTGGCTCATGTAGTAGGAGCTGGGAAGACCTACGAGATGGTAGCGGCTGCAATGGAGAGCAAACGTCTGGGATTATCACAAAAGAATCTATTTGTCGTGCCGAACCATCTGACAGAGCAGTGGGGAGCCGAGTTCCTGCAGTTATATCCGGGAGCCAATATCCTGGTGGCAACCAAGAAAGATTTTGAACCGGCGAACCGGAAAAAGTTCTGTGCCAGAATCGCTATGGGAAACTATGATGCGATTATCATCGGTCATTCCCAGTTTGAGCGTATCCCAATCTCTGATGAGAGGCAGGAAGCCATGCTGCGGAAGCAGATTGACGATCTGGAAATCGCAATCCAGAGTGCAAGATATGAGCAGGATGGCGGCCGCTATACGGTAAAGCAGATTGAAAAGACCAGAAAAACGCTGATGACAAGACTGGAGAAGCTGAATCAGAAAGAGAAAAAGGATAATGTAGTTACCTTTGAAGAACTGGGAGTGGATCATCTGTATGTAGACGAGGCACACAGTTATAAAAATGCGTTCCTTTATACAAAAATGAGAAATGTAGCCGGAATTGCCCAGAACGAAGCACAGAAATCAGCAGATATGTTTAATAAATGTCAGTATCTGGATGAGATTACCGGTGGAAAAGGCATTACCTTTGCAACGGGCACACCGATCAGCAACAGCATGACGGAACTTTATGTCATGCAGAGATATCTGCAGAACAGCAAATTACAGAATATGGGCTTGGGATTATTTGATTCCTGGGCATCCACGTTTGGAGAGGTTGTGACCAGCATTGAACTTGCACCGGAAGGAACCGGATACCGAGCAAAATCCAGATTCGCCAGATTCTATAATATCCCGGAACTGATGAATATGTTCAAGGAGATTGCAGATATCAAGACTTCGGATCAGTTGAATCTTCCAGTACCGGAAGCAGAATACGAAACTGTAGTATTGAAACCAACAGAACAGCAGAAAGAAATCGTAGCAAGCCTAGGAGAGCGTGCGGAAGTGGTAAGAAACGGTGGCGTAGATGCTAGTGTAGACAATATGCTGAAAATTACCAATGACGGAAGAAAACTGGCACTGGATCAGCGATTGGTCAATGAACTATTGCCAGACGATCCGGGCAGTAAAGTGTCGGTCTGTGCAGAAAAAAGCTATGAAATCTGGAAAGATACAGTTGTACAGAAATCGGCGCAGATCATTTTTTGTGACTTGAGCACACCGAAAGGCGATGGCAGTTTCAATGTTTACGATGACTTGAAACAGAAGCTGATGGCGAAAGGTGTACCGGAAAAAGAAATTGCATTCATTCATGATGCAAATACCGAAGCAAAGAAGACGGAGCTGTTTGGAAAAGTAAAATCTGGGCAGGTTCGTTTTTTGATTGGTTCAACAGCAAAGATGGGTGCCGGTACCAACGTGCAGGATCGTCTGATTGCTCTGCATCATCTGGATATTGGCTGGAAACCGTCTGATCTGGAGCAGAGGGAAGGACGTATCATCCGGCAGGGAAATCACAATAAAAAGGTTCATATCTTTCGGTATGTGACAGAATCCACCTTCGACAGCTACATGTGG
>SFQZ01000177.1 GCA_004562915.1 bacterium | reverse complement strand
AAATCATCCAGTAGATTTAAATCTTCCAGTTTTCGTTTTGTCATTCACATTTCTCCTTTCATAAGGGACGGAAAGAAGAAACGTATATACCAGAAATATCCTTACCGTTTTACTGCTTTCCGCCATAATAGTAGTTAATTTCATAAGGGAAATCAGTAACCGAACGGTTTAGAACTATCCCAGATATGCAATTTCATTATAACAGTTTGCATAGTGTATGTCAACAGCTAGTATGGTATCTGCTAAAATATTACTACTCACTCCCAATGTCATTATAATTCAAGAACAAATGAAAATATATTACATTTTTCAGCTACAGACTGATCCTCACACTTAAAAGCTGTTACATCATCTGGCATCAGATAAAAAAACAGTTTATCCATTTTTTTCATCTCTCCCTGATGTATCTCCATAGTACCTTGCATATTTCCAAATTCCATCCGTTCTCCATCCTGATTAAATACAGCAAATCCTCCATACCAGCGCAAATCTGTGCTGTCAAACAGGGTTTCTGCAAGAAATATATCTACCCTTTCTTCACCCAGTTGCTCTACACAAAGATTTTTAAAATCAGAATATAGCTGATTCAACATATCTGAATTCAGTTCAGGAACGATGGGAACGATCTGTATTTCATATGGCGTTACCGTAATACTTTCAATTCCAAATCCCTGTGCATTTGTTTCATTTACATGAAATGTCTTTATCTGACTATCATCCACTTTTACCGGTATCTGCAGGTTCCAATCACCCGTTTTCACGATATGAAACTTGACTTCCTTCTCTGGAGTTCCCTGTCTTTTTGCTTCTTCAAGTTTATCGTAATCTGTCCAAAACAATAACGTAATATGCATCTGGATTTCTTCCACATTCTCATCAATATTTTCAGTTGCAATCTTAATCCTTCCCTGAAAAGTATCATGAGCTGTCTGTTCACCAATGAGTAATTCGGAAAATACATGTTCTTCACTTCCGTCCGACCAGGTTCCATCCATCTGTATCATGGAATAATCTGACTGAGACCCATCTTCTCTTGTTTTCAAGATTTCGTGACCGAAGCCATCTTCATCCTGTGTTACCAACTGAAACCCTATATACAACGAAGGCCCATCAAAAAATATTTCTTTTGATGTTATTGTAATATTTTGGTCTGTATCGCTATATTCCGAAATTTGTGTTTCTTCACCATCTGTATATGGATTCTCTCCAGCACCTGAAGTCTGTGCTTTTTCCCCGGTTTGTGTGTTTTCTTGCAAATTATCTTCCAGTATCACTGCCCTTTTGGAATAATCTCCCGGATAGTAAGCTTTTTGTTCTGTCTTTGCAAATATCCTTCCGATTAAGGGTAACTCTGCGGCAAAGGTTGGATTTGCAAAACAGTAACTGAAAAATAAGCAAAATACTGCTGCCAAACTTCCCAGTGTTATCCCGATTCTTTTTCTACGCTGTGTTCTCTGAATTTTCTTTCCCTTTTCAAGTCCCTCATGAACAGCCTGCGAAAGCTGTGCCGGAATCTGAATATTTTCATAACTTTCTTCATGCTTTCGATTCTGCATAACCCATTTCCTCCACCATAATTCGCTGTAATCTCTTTCTTCCACGATGAATCAATACTTTGGCAGTACCTTCCGGAATCTCCATAATTTCTGCAATCTCCTTTATTTTCATTTCCTGAAAATATCTGAGAATCAATGCTTTTCTATAATCGGGCGAAAGCTTGTCCAATGCCTGATAAAGATCTGCCTTCTCTTCTCTTGAAACTCCTATTTCCGCATATTCCGGCACATACCCCTGTTCATTCAATACATCCAGAGAAATCACTTTCGACTTTATCTTTACTCCACTCAGCACTTCGTTCATCAATATTCTGGTCATCCATGTTTTGAAATACTCAGGCTTGCGAAGTTTAGGAAGATTCACGTACACTTTTGCCACACATTCCGATACAGCATCCAAAGCCTCCTGCTCATTTTTGTAATATGCATAGGCTATACGGTACAGATATTCCTGATACTGAGAAAGTAACATCTCCAGAGCATTTTCATCTCGCTTCATCGCTTTTTTTACAAGTTTTTCTATTTGCTTTTGTTCCATATCTTCACCTCTCCTGGGAACGTTCCTGTATATTAGACTTGCAAATGAGGGAAATGGTTACACTGATTCGCAAAAAATTGAAAATGGATGCTTATAAGTATCCTTCTCATAAACATCCATTTTACTCTTTTTTATTCTCAAATACATCTTTTCCAATATTTTACTGGAATGTAGCATATAAATTCCCAAAATTCTGGCAATCTATAAATTTTAAATCAGCAGATATACCATCATATTTTCTTGCATTCTTTAACAGAACAGCGAACCGTCGATAAATGTTCCGTCAGCCCGCTGTCTTGTCTGTTTAAATAATTTCCTTAATGTACTGAATATTTTTCTTCAGTTTTTCATCCGATGTCTCTTCCGATGAAAAATCTTCAAATGTCACATATCCATCATATCCCTTTTTGCATTTTTAATATGTACCAGATCCAGATACGGTCCAAGAATCTCCGGATCTTTCGGAATGGCTTTCACACGCCAGTCCACTCCGTCATATCCGTATTCTTTCATTTTCTGTAAGGCCTCTTCCGGAGTCATATCCGGCACACTTACTGAAAATAGTGAATATTTCATATGGATTACACCTCCGTACTGTACTCAAAAAAGTCAAAATCACAGTATTTTCCAAATCCAGTCATATCCTGACAGCAGATTCCCACCGGATATGTATAACTCTTGTTCTCGGCACGTAAGATACTGATACATTTTTCCAGGTCTTCATCGTGACTGGCATGAATGTACAGATAATTCTCCGGATCATACATGCAAATCAGCCCCGCCATCTGTTTGAAGTTTTCCGGTTCAAATTCCATACAGTTTGAAGCAGATGATTCGGGTGATGTCTTGATGTCAGGATGGAATAAGCTTCATTTTCCGAAGTGCGTTCCATTTTTTCATTCTTATACATTTTATACGGTTCCCATACCGACCGGGAACGCTGAATCGTCTGCCCATTACGAAGTCATTCATTGCTGACTTAAATCCTTCGTCACCGTCCGCAAAAATCAATGTCAGATCTGTCGGTTTTGATACAATAGACTCACCTGTACTTTCTGTCTCTTCTGCTGTCTCCTCTGCTGCATCAGCAGTCTCTTCTTTCTGGGTATCTGCATTGTCGGAAGAAGCCTGTTCTTCACTGCTACCACATCCTGCAAAAAGTGTTGCTGCCATCATCGCTGCCATAAAACCTGCAATTACTCTTTTCTTCATCTGATCGTCCTCCTTATTACTTTTACATCTACGGTGGCCATCCGTTGTCTTATGAAAGTAATATAACAGGATTCTATTGTAAAAAAACGGGGATTTTTAAGCACCATGTACATTTTTTTTAAAGACTGTTACTGTTCACTCCGTGACCAGCAACACGCTTCGCGATGCACAGAAATGATGCAAAATGCATCATTTCGCGCTGTAGTCTCGGGATTTTCGTATTACAACACGAAAACGCCTCGCGGAATAGTGGCATGTGAGCAGTAACAAGAGACTTTCAGATCAGCACATCTTTCATCTCCTTATGGTTATCTTTTAAAAATACTGTCACCTTATTTTCAGAATCACAGGTTGCCAAAAGTACATCCTCCACATAATCCGCCCCTTGTCCTTTGATCTGATGCAGCAGCCATTTCTCATCTTTGCCGGTATGCTGAAGATTTTTCTCCATGATATTCCCATCCAGAATCACATTTGCCACCATGTAATCCTGCTGAGGCGACAGATTCATGTCGGAAGGTGTCACAGGGCGATCCGATACCTTCGGCAAAAAACTGATTTTACCGTTTCCCTCCAGAATCGCCGTCTGTAATTTTGACACATCAAAATATCCATTTACCCTGCACTGAGCCAGAAATTCTGACACATCAATCTTTGCTTTTCTTAAATTGTCCCTGTAAATCTCCCCATTATTCATAAGCACAAGAGGTTTTCCTTCTGCAATTTTGCGCACTCTGATCGATCTCAATCCCAGCCATGACAAAAAAAAAGCAGCAAGAGCATAGACAATCATCGCAACCAATGGCTGCATAAAATTCTCCTCAAGTGAAGTTGCCATCTCTGCAGCAATAGAACCGATGGTAATGCCATTCACATAATCAAACATACTCATTTGGGACATCTGCCGATATCCCATCAGTTTTGTAAGAATAAAAATTGCGATAATAGAACCCAGTGAAAGTGCGATAATATATAAAATTTCTGACATAAGACCTCCAAAATTTGAAATCAAATTTTTACAGTCAGTATGTCAGAAATTCTCAATTTTTATACATGTTTCAGGCTTTCTTTCAAACATCGTAATTCTTCTTCGAGACGATCTGCCCGTTCTTTCTCCTGGTCCGCGCGATTCTTTTCCTT
>SFQZ01000176.1 GCA_004562915.1 bacterium | reverse complement strand
ACGCTTGACCAGATGAGCGAGGTTGTGGCATGCATCAAGAGCAACAAGAACTTAATTGATGCAATCACGACCAGTAAGGTTAATGTATCCGACATCATTGACAATCTCACCACAAATGCATCAAACAAGCCGCTATCTGCCGCTCAGGGCGTTATATTGAAAACAATGATTGAAGAAATGGGAAGCACAACGGAAGGAGATGTGATAGATGTGGATGCAGAATTAAAAGCATATATGCAGACTGTGAAGCCAGATATGGTATCTGCAATTGTGGAAAAAGGAGGTACAGCGTCTGAATCCGATGCATGGGGAGATTTCCCGGACAAGGTAAGAGCGATTCCAAATGGAGTGAGCGCGACCGAATCATTACCAGAGCAGACTGCATTGATCGCATCCATACTATCAACGGGAGGAATTGGGTTAAACTGGAAAGATACAGGTGCAACTGGTTATCTAATCATCAGAAAAACAGGTGGAGCACCGGAAAATACAGCCGATGGAACGATTGTATACAACGGAGGCTGGAAAGATACGGTAACGGATACCGATGTTACGGAAAATGTCACATACTATTATAGAATCTTTCCTTACAATTCTTCAAATCAGTACCAGGCGTTTGAAGGGGAGTCTGTGAAATCAGTAACCTATAAAGACAGGTCTGGAGAGCTTCGAATTGCAGATGTAGAAGTAGGAGATAAGATACTGTTTGGTGCATGGGGTACAACCGTACAAAGCTGGACGGTATGCGATACGCAAGATAAAGAAAGTGGATTCGTGACAGTATGTCTCGACAGTCCTGCAGGAGGAAATAGATATTTTGATGCACCCGAAACAAACAATCCAGTTTCGAATCGAGCATCGCAGGGAAATAACCGATGGGCATATTCGAACATACGGCAATGGTTAAATTCAGACGGAGCCGCATCGGAATGGTTTGTTGCACAGCACGATTACGATGTACAGCCAAGTTACTACAACAACAAAGGATGGCTGGCTGATTTCACAGATTACGAAAAAGGAATTCTTGTACCACATAAGAGCAAATGCATTCTAGATCAAGCAGACGGAGGAGGATCGGAAACAGTTTATGACAAGATGTTTCTTGCCTCTTCGTATGCAATGGGGTTAGAAATCATCAAGCCACTGGAAGATGAGCATATGTATGAATTATTTACGGATAATGCCAGCAGGTCATTCTCATCAAACTTTTGGCTGCGAACAATAAACGGCACGACATCAGCTTCCGGCGTGCGCATTGTCAATTCCGGCGGCTACCTCAGCAACAACGCCGCCAACGGCGGCAGCAGTGCGCCGCGCCCGTTTTGCGAACTTCCTACTTCAGCTTATATCGTCTGGAGCGACAGCGACAGCGCATATGTCTTCGCTGACGACAGTCAGCGGAATGGTTAGCAATGGCTGGTAAACAGGAGATTCCAGTTTTGGTAGCAGCTGAAAATTTATGCTTCCATACGATGAAAATATGTAACAACATTAACAACTTTCCGAAAAAGTGGAGATACACACTTGTGGATCGGACGATAAATGCCACTCTCGATATCAGACAATATATCAATGAGGCAAATCATGAAAGTGGAGAAGAGCGAATTTGTTGCATCGATAAATCTATACGATCCTGTGAGGACTTGAAATTTTATATCAAATTATGCCACGAAGTCCTGCATCCACAGTGCAGCATTCCATATTGGGATGAAATGGTAGAAAACATAGAAAAACAGCTGCATAACTGGAAATCTTATACACGCAAGCAATTAAAAACATAAATCAGTGGGTCGTACACTGAAGCTTCCAACGTGCGCATTGTCAATTCCGGCGGCTACCTCAACAACAACACCGCCAACAACAACAATGCGGCGCGCCCGTTCTGATGAATCGCGAGGACGAGTAACACATGTGAAAGCAGGGCACATCAGCAAAAGAGTGTACGTCCCTTCCGAAAGGATAAAATATGACAAATCAAGAAATAATTACGGATTTCAACAATCTGTACCGAGCGTTCAAACGCAGTCAAAATAACCGAAGCTATACGCAATCATCCATGTATTTTCAAGTAGATGCAGTAACAAAAATTCGGGAAATTCAAAAAACTTTAATGGACCATAGCTTTAAATGCAGTGGTTATACAGAGTTTACAGTTTACTACCCGAAAGAAAGAATCATAAAAGCATGCAGATTTAAAGATAAGATAGTTCAGCATGTATTATGTGATAACATACTGACAAAAGAATACCCAAATATTTGTATCACAGATAATTATGCCGGACAAAAAGGAAAAGGGACATCTTTTGGACTGAATAGAACAAAAGATCAAATTATAAAATTCTGTTCAGAGCATAAAAGCGGATATTTCTATAAAGGTGATATTCACAAATATTACTATAATATCGATCACGAAATAGCGAAAGATATTATGCATTACCATTACCCGAAAGACATTTGGTGGCTGATTGACGAGTTCATAGACAGCACAGAAGGAGATGCTGGGATAGCTCTTGGAAATCAAATCAACACGGTTGTATCAAACCTATATTTGGATGGTATGGATAAGTTCATTACACAGGATCTGGGAATCACATATTATGGAAGATATGCCGATGATTTCCGATTGATTCACGAATCCAAAGAGTATTTGAAATATTGCGTAGAATGCATTGAAGAATATTTACATACGTTAAAACTTGAACTGAACCCAAAAAGTCAAATAAGCACACTCTCGTGTGGAATTTCATTTTTAGGATTTCATTTCTCGTACAAAAATAATGAGCTGGTTATCAAGGTGGATAATGGGAAGAAGAGGGCATATAGAAGAAAATTTAACAAATTGTGTAAGAAAGTAAAGAATGGAGAGCTTCCATTAGAGGTATTGGAGAAATCCTATAAATCATGGAGTGAACACGCAAGCTTCGCAACGGATAAAAGTATATTTGATTATTATATTAGAAGAATAAAGGAGTTAAAAAATGACAATTGAAAATGGATATTATGTTGCAGAATGTACATCTAATGTCATACCAGTATCAAGAAAAGATGCAGATACATTCTATCTTCCGATCAACATCGTAAAGACAGAAGAAGCCTATGAATACGAAGAATATCGCTTTAATCTTCCGGTTACATACCCATTCCCGGTAGAATTATTAGAGTACATGGCACAAGAATTGGATGAATACAGAAAAGCACTGGATGAGGTAGGGGTGACAAAATTATGAGTCTGATAGTAGATAAAGCAAAAGAATTGAAAGCCGCAATTGATAACGTCGCTGCAAATGCGACAGATGAAATTGCTGTGAAGTCAGCAACTCTGTATGAGGAATGGAACGGTGATTCAAAAACATACAAAGAAGGACAGCGATTGAACTACGGTGGATCGTTATACAAAGTTCTGCAAGCACATACTTCGCAGGATGACTGGGCGCCAGATTTGGCCACATCATTATTTAGTCGAATTGATGAGGAACACAGCGGAACGAAAGAAGACCCCATTCCATATTATGTGAATATGGAAGTGTTTAGCGGAAAATACTACACAGAAGACAGTGTTCTGTATAAGTGCGTACGGGATTCTGGAATTGCACTACAGAACAAAGCAGCCGATCTTGTAAACAATTACTTTGAGGTGGCTGAATGATAGCTTTCATGATAGGAATGGTAGTAGGATTTGCAGCCGGAGTGGTATTTTGCTACCTGGCAGAAACGGACGATAATTAGGAGGACTATATGGAAATCAGAGCGAGACCGTAGAGGTCTTTTTATTTTGCAGAAAAATACTACGAGGTGGAGCATGAAAGAGATATTAGTGCAGACATATACAATAGCCCTGCCAATTGTACTTGGATACATAGTGTGGCTTTTGAAAAATCAAAAGAAAGACCGAGATGCGAACAGCAAAGGGACGATGCTTCTGTTACGTGTTCAGTTGATTGAGTATCACGACAAGTACATGACATTAGGCGAAATTCCGTCATATGCATACGATAATTTTATAGAGATGTATGAAGCTTATCATAGCCTTGGCGGAAACGGAATGATAACCAAGATGTATGAAGAGATTCAGGAGCTTCATTTGAAGAAGAAAGGAGATTGATTATGAAAGATTGGAAAAAATGGGCGAAGTGTGCAGGAGTAAGAGCTGTAAAGACAGTAGCTCAGACAGCGGTGGCCACGATTGGAACCGCAACAGCATTGGGGCAGGTAGATGCAAAGCTGGTAATATCAGCATCAGTTCTGGCAGGAATTCTTTCGTTGTTAACCAGTGTGGCAGGATTACCAGAGTGTAATGATTCAGAAGGCGAGTAACATCGTCCTCTTTCTGACATATTATGCAATGTGCGACATCGCACGGAAAGGAGAATATTATGAACATTATTGAAACAAACTTAGGATTTGGAAGTCTTAGCTATCGAAAATCAACAAACAGAATTATCTTGCACCATGCTGCA
>SFQZ01000175.1 GCA_004562915.1 bacterium | reverse complement strand
GACCTCCTGTATTCAGTTTTTTCAGAATCCAGTTGATCGTGTCCCTGTTCATGATAAATTCAAGGCAACTGAACTCTTCACGAACAAGTATGGCATATCTTTGCCTGTTTTCTGGTAATTCAATCCAAAAGACTTCTGATTGCTCCTCGTTTCCGAAGTGTTATACAAGTCAATGGTTTCCTTCCCCAGAAGCTCACTCATTTCCTTTAAGGTGGTTTTCTCTTTGCCACCAAGAAAAAGTGTAGTATCACAGTTGCCCAGAATGGTATCTGCACTATCCTTATACATTGCCTTTAGCTGACTTTGGGACTGCAAAATAATAGAAGCAGAGATTTCCCTGCTTCGGATAGTTGCGATCAGCTTGTCAAACTGAGGAATCTGCCCGATGTTGGCAAACTCATCAGCGATGACACGCACATGCACCGGAAGTCTTCCACCATATTCATCATCTGCCTTATCGCAAAGCAGATTGAAAAGCTGTGACTGTAACATGGCAATCACAAAGTTAAAGGTTGTATCTGTGTCGGACATAATCAAGAACAAGGCTGTTTTCCTGTCTCCGATCTTATCCAGTTCCATTTCATCGTAAGACATGATCTCACGAAGTTCTGCGATATCAAATGGGGCAAGTCTGGCTCCACAGGATACCAAAATACTTTTCGCTGTCTTACCAGCCGCCATTTTATATTTTTTATACTGTCTGACCGCAAAGTGCTGCGGATCTCTTTCTTCCAGTTCCTGGAACATCATATCCACGGGATTCTGATAAGTTTCATCCTCTTCACGGGTTTCGCTTTCGTTCAAAAGATCCAGAAGGGTATTCAGATTCTTTTCCTCTTCATCCCCTTCATACCAGATAAAAGCAATCAGTGCTGTGTACAGCAATTTCTCTGCTTTCACCCAAAAATCTTCGGAAGCTTTTTCCCCTTCGCCTTTGGTATTCACAATGATTGTTGTCACCAGCTTCAGGATATCTTTTTCAGACCGTATGTCGGGTAAGAGACTGGCATTGCTGCCAGCCCCTCCCCTGAGAACCGTACGTGACAGTTTCCCGTCATACGGCTCAAGCCTATCGTAAGGCCTCGTGTAAAACGAAACCCGGCTCAAATCAAGTAGTTTGGCTCATGCAGATTTCGATGGCACCAGGGATGTACCATAATAGCGGGCCATTTCCTGTTGTTTTCGGTGTTAAAATGCGTCTTGAATCCTGTTTCGGATGTAATTCTTTCTCCGCATACAGGGCAGCACCGTTTCTGGTTGTTCCAGATTTTAACGAGTTTTTCCCGTCCTTTGGTACTGTTCAGCATTCTTTCTCCGTCACGTTCCTCATAATATCCCGTCCATTTTTCATCGAATGGGTTAGCTTCGGCGGCAATTTTCCTGAATCGGATGATTTTGGTGTTTGCCGCGTATTCCAGCTTGAGGTATTTTTCATCGAAATCTTTACCGCGGAAAGCAGGCTCTGTTGCAAACGTCCACGTCCGGTTATCGATATGGTGCCAGTATTTTCTGGCAATCCATTTCCTACCTTTTCGCTTGTGTCTGCGGCAAGCCCACCTCCATAGGCATTCGAAAATCCTGTGGTCAACCAATCCAAAAATATCCGCAGAAACAACATAGCGGTGGTAGATGACCCAACCACGAATGACAGGATTCAACTTGCGAATGAGCAAGTCCTGTGTGGCTGTTTTGTTCTCCCTAACGATAGTCCGCACTTTTTTGAGGAAGGATTTTATCGCATTCTTTGACGGCTTAATGAGCAGTTTCCCGTTGTATTTTCGAATGTTCTGCCCAAGAAAATCAAAACCATCGCTGATATGCGTGATTACCGTTTTTTCCTCTGAGAGTTGCAGGCCGCGCTCCGCCAGAAAGTCCTCGATGAGCGGTATGACTTCGTTGCGCAAAGTTTCCGGGCTTTTCCCGGTAACGATAAAGTCGTCGGCATATCGCACGAAGTTGATTTGGTCATAAACAGTTTTACCTGCTACCGTCCGTCTCAGGGGAAATCTCTCTTTTAGAGTGCGCTCCAGGCCGTCCAAGGTCATGTTCATCAGTACTGGCGATATCGTGCCGCCCTGTGGGGTTCCTTCCTCTGTCGGGAAGAGTTTCCTGGTCTCCACAAAGCCGCATTTCAGCCACTTTTTGAGCATTTCCTTGTCCATTGGGATGTTTTCCATTAACCAGTTATGGCTGATATGGTCAAAGCACCCTTTAATATCTCCCTCCAAAATCCATTGAGGGGAACCGGCTCTACACAAATCGTTAAAGCATTGCCCGATGGCATCGTGTGTGCTTCTTCCAATTCTAAAGCCGTAGGAGTTCGGGTCTGCCAGAGTTTCTGCCAATGGTTCCAGTGCAAACTTATATAACGTCTGCATGGCGCGGTCTGTCATCGTTGGAATACTCAGCGGGCGTAATTTTCCGTTTTTCTTCGGGATGTACACCCGTCTGAGAGGTTGGGGCTGATAGCCCCGGCGTTTGAGTTTTTCAATCGCCTCGAATTTGCCCTTTGGCGTTTTCCATAATTCATGGTCTACACCAGCAGTGTTTTTACCCTTATTACTTGTCACACGCTTCACGGCCAACGCTTTGGCATAGAAGGAGTGTGTCAGCAGCCATTGCAGAGATTTCACCTTATTGTAATGACCGCCTTTTTGAGCCTTTACGATACGCATTTGCAGCTTTTTAACATAGGCCTCCGCTTTCTTCCAGTCAATGGACTCCCAGCTTTGTACCTTGTCAGCAGGCGCACACAGTTTCCTGTTCATTTGCGATTCCTCCTTTCAAAAGTTCTGTAAATTCTCTCGTAAAGATAGACCTGCTGGAAGTCAGCCCGCTTTCGCGTAGGATACTGTTTCAATCCCTATCCGTCCTCATTACAAGGTCGGCGTTCGCTTTTTCCAGCGTTCCTTACCCGCGTTTCTATCGGCTTTCCTTGCGGTCAGCTTTCCGAATGTACGGAGAGAGCGCGGGCTTACCACGTTTCGCGTAATTAACCGTGTAGGTTAGGTGCCGCCTATCCGCCGGCAGTCTTGTTTGTCCATGTGTTCCCAGCTTACAGGAGAACATCCGACTGCACACCTTTTGGTTCAGGCTTATCAGCAACTTTAGCCTGGTGCCCTCTAACGACGTTTATCAGCGATTTACTTACATTCACCGTACTACACAAGCCAAGCTCCCCAGCCGGACGTTGCTTCCAGCTTTTCGCCTCTGCCTCGCGGTTTCGGCTTGACCCTTCCGGGAGGGCTACCTTTTCTCGTCATGCTGCCTCACGGCCGTTGCCAGCCGCTTCGGTGACGATAGGCTACTGCTAATGGAATAACAGGTTCGGTCGACGCCGAACAGTTTAATTACGCGACCTCGTGTCGCGCATAAGCGAATGGATTGTAATGAAGCGATTTGGAAAAATTGATGGTATTCAGAACCTTAATCACATAGGTCTCATGAACTACTTTTCCAGACTTATCTTTCATAATATTTCCATTCTTATCTTTCTTAGGCGGTCCCTTTGCTAACATCTTCCCGCACTCCTCGATTAAAGTGCCCTTTGGATCTGTAATGACCATGGAACAGTTCATCTGCATGACCGACGGTTTCACGAAAAATCGTGTTTTTCCAGAACCACTGCCGCCAATAACCACAATATTTTTATTTCTCGCATATTTCGGTTGTTTTGGTCGACTTTCCATAGTCAATGCTTCTGTTGCTGTCAACGGAATATTCATCCAGGGATCATCTGACATATAAGGCTTGATATCCTCTGCAGTTCCCCATCTGGCTGAACCATACTCGATTCCCTTCCGAAGTTTCTTTGCATCTGACTGTTTCTGCCAAACCAATAGTTTTAAAATAACTGCGACAGTAACTCCAACCAATAGATCTCTCAGGTCAAAACTCAACAGAATCCCTGTAAAGATCCGATCTGCATGTTCCATCGCATATAACAGTTTGTTCCCTATATCTTCTCCGGGACTGCTTCTGTATAAGCAGGATGCCCGGTCCGCATAAAAAGCGGTCAGAACATAGGGAAGATTGGTAAGAACCAGTTTCTTTTTATCCAGGGCGGACAGCCTGACCCCAGCTTTATTCTTCCACTTCTGCATCAGCTTATTGCCGTTTTGTTTCTTCATCGGCTCTGTTCCTGATGTCGGTTCTTTACTTTGTCCTTCGTCTTCTTTGGCATCATTGACCGGTAAGCTGCAAGACGCTTATGAATGGAAGGTTTATTCGCTTTTTGAATCTGTTTCTGGGAAAACTCACGGAAAGCAGCATTGAGGGCATCCTGATCACGTCCCTTGAAAAATACCAGATAAACCGGTGGCTCTTTGCTCTTGTCTTTTTAAAGGACTTGATATTCTTATTTGTGATCTCGATATTGACCATCCCGGCATTTTGTTTTGCCAGCTCTTTTACCGTGACCTTTCCCTGTTTCGGCTGATTTTTCTGAGCTTTCTTCTCTACTGATTTCTGCTTCTGATGACGCAGATACGCAACAAGAACCTTTTTCAACAGGTCTGCCGTAATCTTAGTAGCCCGAATACAGAACGTGACCGTTTTCTGAGTTACCTCTTCCTGCATGACTTTTCCCTCCTTTCAGCGATTCAACTGCTGTCCAGATCTGTAATCATGGCAATCACCCCCTTTAATGAAAAAAGACAGATTAACCGGTAATCAGGTTCTGTACCTGTACGAGTTTTTCTGTCCCTTCTTCTTTTCTCTTATCTTCTCCACCACAATAGATGGGAACACACATTTCAAGTATTCTACTGTAAATACGCTGATGGGCAGTATCCAAATCTGTGGATTTCATTTCATTCAGTCCCAGATTCGTTGTTACGATCAGCGGAAGCATTTTACAATAGCGGCTGTCTATCACATTATAGACCTGCTCCAAAGCAAACTCGGAATTTCGTTCTATTCCTAAATCATCAATAATCAGTAGCGGATAATCCACAAGATTTTGTATAATCTGGTTCTTATCTGCCTGATAGCTGGTCATTTCATTTAAAATCCTGGAAAAATTTGTCATCATGACACGTTCTCCCTGTTCCAAAAGTGCATTTGCAATACAGCCTGCAAAAAAGCTCTTCCCGGTTCCAACTTGTCCCATCAAAAGCAATCCTACATTTTTTCTCTTCATATCTGTCCAGTTTTCTACATACTGCCTGGCGATTAGTATCTTCTGGTTGCTTCCATTGTCATTTTCAAATTTCCATTCCCAGAATCTTCTTTCCCGAAGTCCGACGGTTTTTCTCTGATAAAGCTGCCGTTGTGCTTCTTCCCGCTGCATCTTCTCATCCAGTTCCTGCCTAGCTTTTACCTCGCATTCGCACAAACAGGACACTACATGCTCAAAACCCATCAGACTGACTTTCATCTGTTTTCTTTTTCCACAGGTGCCACAATGAAGACATCCCTCTTCGTCCAGATAATCTGCTGTTACTTTGTTTTCCATCACAGGCTTTCTCCTTCCTGAAATTCATATTTATCCATTCCTATCCTGGTTCCATCCCTTTCTGCCCAAAGACAGATTGTTGCAAAATGGTTCTGATACTCTTTTCCACTAGATTTCATATAAACAGAAAGATGATCAATCCGTTTCTGGTAATCCCATGGAAATAGCGTCATCAATTCCTGCAGTTCAGCTTCCGACAGAACAACATTTTTAAATCTACCATACTGACTGAATTTTTCTTCCAAAGCGGGAGTATTGCCCTTACTCTTATCAGTATGATTCTTTTCAGTCTTATTTATCTTAGTATTACTTCCATCCAGATTCTTGCAGTCCGGACTTCTATTATTTTGCGTTCCGGACTTCCAGTTTCTTGCAATCCGGATTTCCAATTCCTTGCAGTCTGGATTTCCAGTTTCTGGCGTTCCAGAAGCAAAGTATCTTACTGGCTTTCCTCTGCTCCGTTTTACAAAATTTTTCACATATATGACAGAGGGACGATTATTCCCCTGCCGATAGCGCTCGATCAATCCAATCCCATGCACACTATCCAGCTCATATAGAAGCTTTGTCACTGTCGTATGCGACATTCGCAACAACTCCTGCAATTCTGCGATCGTGTAAATGATATAGACATAACCCTCACTGTCAATCCAGCCATTTTTCTTAGACAGGCTGATTCGATCAAGCAGAATTCCATAAAGGAGCTTTGCGTCTGTGGACAGGCTTGCAAACTCTTTTTCTGTGAACAGAGCTTTTGGTATCCGGAAAAAAGAAAACTGGTCAGATTCTTCTGCTCTGAAATATTCAAAACCTGCCATAATATTTTCCTACTCTTCTACATCAAAATCACAATTTGCTGCACTGCCTGTACCATGGCACATCTCATTAAACACAAAGTTGAAGCACATCATTAACTCACTCAGATAATAATTCCTTGCTTCTTTATTGCAGGCATACATATCCTCGATATAAACCTCCTCGTTTCCATTCATTCGTGCGATCGTTTCCAGAACTTTCATAAACTTCTTATTAGAGCAGCACTCATACTGTTCATTTACATATTTCTGAATTTCCAGCACACGTTCAGGCTTTCCTTCACAAACAGATAACACGCCAAACGCCAGGTCCATACCAAACTCATAGCCATCGGCTTCTACAGCATCAATATCAAGATTTCCTTCTTCATCGTAATAGCCACGCTCTTCCATAGGAGTCAGTGGCGTATCATATTCATCCAGATATCCCATATCCGCAATTGTTTCCAGAATATCTCTGGATGCTGCCACCATCTTGTCCATGATAATTTCTCTTTCTTCCATCGGCATATTTGCCATAATTCTGTCTAATGTCATCATCGCTTCTTCCTCCATCTCATTTTCATAAATATCATTGATATAAAAGTGGTTCGCCTTTCCATTGTTTGGAACAATACGCACCAGCTTTCCAATCTTAACAAGTTCCTGTACTGCCTGATCTACTCCATATCGAGTCGTATTCAGGTCTTTCTTCATTTCACTTTTGGGATAGATAACAAACAGATCGCCGTTATGATCTACCCATCCATTCTGCACCGCAAATTTCAAACGATCCAGAAATAAGCTGTATAAAATCTTTGCCGTATTTGACAGATTTTTGTATTTTTCCATCTGGAACAGCACCTTCGGCACCTGCAGACAATCTACCGGCATATACTCCATCTTACTCATTGATTGTTTCCTCCTTCTGTTTGTACAGCACTTCGGCTGAATTAATATTGATTTCCAGCATCCCTACAAATACCTGATAGTACAGCAGGCATATCTGTTCATCCTCTCTTGCCAGATACAATCCTTCCAGTTCATCGGACGGATGTTTCATTCCATATACTGCCTGACAGATATCATGGATTTTCTCACATTCCACACTTCTAAGATGCAGCTCCAAGGTGTGGTTAAATCTCTGCCAGTCCTCTAGTTTCTGATTTACTGACATCATGCACTGGAACAGTTCCGCTGCTTCACATGCTGCTGACAGCACTACATTTTTGTTGTTGATACTTTCATCGGCATTTTTCATATGCCCTACCATATACGCCTGATCTACTGAAACCATCTTTTATCCTCCTCTATCTAAACGGCATTTCTTCTTCCATGCCCTCTGGGATTTCTAAGAACCCTTCCGCATCTTCTGGAAACGGTGGTCTGTCAACCATTTTTGCACCTGCGAATTCAATCCGGTTTGCATACACTTCGGTGGTATAGATCTTTTTCCCGGTATCCTTATCTTCATAATTACCTGTGACAATCTCGCCTTCCACCATGACCTTCGTGCCCTGCATCAGATAGTCTCTGGCAAATTCTGCTTTCTTTGCAAAAGCTTTTACCGGAATGAAACTGACTTCATCGGAATAATTTCTTCTGACTGCCAGAACAAACTTGGCAATTTTATGAAGTCCTTTTTCATTCTCCACTTCGTTGTATCCGGGATTTCTTACCAATCGACCGGAAATAACTGTTGTATTCATTGGCTTAACCCTCCTATGCTTTCATTGATTTGTAACAAATACCGATACATGGTCCACATTTTCCATAGGCACATCCGTAACATTCATCTTTTTCCAACTCTTCCTGCTTCATTTCATCGGCAAACATTCCTAACAGCGTTGTGTAAATCTTTTTCATTGCCAGGAACTTCTCTTCTGCTTTTTCCATCTTCTCTTTGTAAAATGGAATCAGTCCACGAAGAACTGGATGGAAACGCTCATTTTCATCATCCCAGGCACAGATTTTCATCATACAGCGTGGCTGTTTCTCATAATTGCCCAAATAATACGGGCAGAACGTACAGCCTCTTTCTTTAACAATTTCCACCGGAATCACTGGCATCTGACTTTTGATTTCTTTTGTTACATGCTTACTTTCAATTCGCTCTCTCATCTTAAAAATCCTCCAAATATA
>SFQZ01000174.1 GCA_004562915.1 bacterium | reverse complement strand
TAAAGCAACATAGAAAATGTATAGAAGTTCCACTCCATGAGAGCATTATCTCATGAAATAAGGAGATTGTCTAAACGGTGGGTTATTAAGCGCTTACAACGCAATCCGATTTTTGTTAGCTGACAGCTAATCAAAATTACCGGTTTGCAAACATGGGTTTTAAGAAGTCCAGCTAACATTTGGGTTCCGCTCCGTTGTCACCCCTTATTCGGGGATGTAAATCAGAGAAAAGGCGGGAAAAGAAACAATCTCTCCCAAACTTGCAAACATGAATTAGCTGAAACAGTATTCAATTCTATTAGCTACAGCTAATGGTCAAACAGCAATGTCTGTTTGGAACTTTACTAAGTATAAAAGTTCCAGGCAGGCATTTTTTAGTGCCCTAAATCCTGGAGGAAAGGAGTCAAGATGACTGAGCCAAACAGACAATCAGGAGAAAACGAAGAAAGAATCATAGAAATTGAAATTGAGCGTCTTCGCCCATTCAAAGAGCATCCGTTTCAGGTGAAAGATGATAAGGAAATGTTTCTTCTGCAGGAAAGCATTGAGAAGTATGGAATATTAAATCCGCTGATCGTCAGACCGGTACCGGATGGATACTATGAGATCATATCCGGTCACAGAAGAAAACATGCTGCGGAGAAACTGGGATACCGTAAAGTACCGGTGATCATCCGGGTATTAAGTGAAGATGATTCCATCTTGAGCATGGTAGATTCCAATCTTCACAGAGAACGGATCAGCTACAGTGAAAAAGCTTTTGCTTACAAACTGAAGAATGACGTATTGAAAAGAAAAAGTGGTCGAAAAAAGAGCCAAGTTGACCACAAAACACCAAGAAAGCGGGCGATAGAGATCATCAGCGAGGATTGTGGTGATAGCCCAAAACAAGTGCAGCGTTATATATCACTGACAAAGCTGATACCGGAAATGCTGCAGAAGCTGGATGATGAGATTATTTCTTTTTGTCCGGCAGTAGAGATTGCTGCATTGAAAGAAAATGAACAAAGAGAACTGCTTAAAGCAATGGATTATGCACAGGCGATTCCGTCACTCTCACAGGCCCAGCGGATAAAGCAGCTGAGTAAAGAAAAACAGTTATCGCTGGAAAAGATGGAAGAAATCATGTGTGAAGTGAAAAAGGGTGAGATCACTAGAGTAGCATTTACCAATGAGCAGTTACACAAGTATTTTCCAAATTCCTATACACCGGCAATGATGAAACGGGAAATACTGGCACTGCTGAAATTATGGAAAAAAGAATCATGGGAAAGTTAAAGGAGGAAGAAATCATGTGTAAAGTTATATCCGTAGTAAACCAGAAAGGCGGCGTTGGAAAGACCACCACAACCGTAAATGTAGGCATTGGACTGGCAAGAGAAGGTAAGAAAGTGTTGCTGATCGACGCGGATCCACAGGGAAGTTTAACTGCAAGTCTTGGATATGAGGAACCGGATGATCTCCGTATCACACTGGCAACAATCATGACGGATGTCATCAACGAAGAAGAAATCTCCCTGGAAGATGGAATCTTACATCATCAGGAAAATGTAGATTTACTTCCGGCAAATATTGAGCTTTCTGCCCTGGAAGTAACGATGGGAAATGTTATGAGCAGGGAAATGATCATGAAGGAATATATCGATGCGATAAGATGCCGATACGATTATATCCTGATCGACTGTATGCCAAGCCTTGGTATGATGACAATCAATGCACTGGTCTCTTCCGATTCCGTGTTGATACCTGTGCAGGCCGCATATCTGCCTGTGAAAGGACTTCAGCAGTTGATCAAGACCATTCTTACAGTAAAGAAAAGACTGAACCGGAAACTGGCGATTGAGGGCATTCTCTTGACTATGGTAGATTTCAGAACCAATTACGCAAGGGACATTGCATCGAGAGTACATACAACCTACGGAAGCCAGATTGAAGTATTTGAAAATGTGATCCCGATGTCCGTAAAAGCTGCTGAGACCAGTGCAGAGGGAAAAAGTATCTACATGCACTGTCCGAAAGGAAAAGTTGCTGAGGCATATATGAAATTGACACAGGAGGTTTTGAATAATGAAAAATAGAAGTGGCGAAAAGATTAAACTGGCAAGTATTGATGAATTGCTTGGTGTGGTAAATGAAGAATCTGCAATGGAGATAGAGATCAGTAAGATCCATCCATTTAAAAATCATCCGTTCAAGGTGCTGGATGATGAAAAGATGCAGGACCTGGTAGAAAGCGTAAAGATTAATGGAGTGCTGACTCCGGTACTGCTTCGCATGGATGAAAATGAAGAATATGAAATGGTATCCGGTCACAGAAGAATGCATGCAGCACAGCTTGCAGGACTCACAACTATTCCGGCAATCGTAAGAGAATTATCAGATGATGATGCCATTGTGGCGATGGTGGATGCTAACATTCAGCGAGAGGAACTGTTGCCCAGTGAGAAAGCCTTTGCTTATAAGATGAAACTTGATGCAATGAAAAGACAGGGGAGTCGGACAGATTTAACTTTGCGCCAAAGTGGCACGAAGTCGAGAACAGATCAGTTATTGGGAGAACAAGTTGGAGAAAGTGCACGAAGTGTTCAGCGTTACATTCGACTGACAGAATTAATTCCAGAACTTCTTGATCTGGTAGATAACAAGAAGCTTCAATTCACGGTTGCTGTCGATATCTCCTTCATCGATAAGGAAGTACAGGAATGGATCTACGAATATATCAGCGACACTGGATTTATCAAGCCCAAACAGATTGCAGCACTTAGAAATCAACTGAATGATGGGCCAATCAATCAGATTCAGATGTTATCAATTTTCAATAACTGTGTGATGGCAAAGAAAGTATCCCGGTCTCTTACTTTCTCAGAAAAGAAACTGACAAAGTACTTTCCGGATGATTATACAGCCAAAGATATGGAGCAGGTGATTGAATCATTATTAGAAAAATGGATGCAGGAACAGACCTGTTAAGGATAGAAAAAGCTAAGAAAACAAAGTCAAAGAAGTTTAAAAAGAGGACTTCTTAGCAGAAAATGAAAGGAGGAAATTATGGAGAAAAAAATGACATTTAATTATTTTTACGGTACCGAAGCTGATCAGTTCAGCTTCTACCGCATACCAAAAGTATTATTTACAGACAGTTATTTTAAAGATTTATCGAGCGATGCTAAAATTTTATATGGACTGATGTTGGATCGAATGTCTCTTTCCATCAAGAATCAGTGGTTTGACGACAAAAACAGAGCATATATCTACTTTTCCATCGAAGATATCATGGAATTACTGAACTGTGGCAGAAATAAAGCCATTAAATCCATGAGAGAACTGGATGACGAAACAGGAATTGGTCTGATTGAGAAACGCAGACAGGGATTTGGAAAGGTGAACGTTATCTACGTGAAAACCTTTATGCCTGAGAAAACAGATGAGAAAAAATTTGGAGAGGAATTAAAGAAGTTTAAAAAACAAACTTCTGTGGAAAATGAGGAATCTACAGAAGTTTACAATTCAAACTTCATGAAGTCCCAAAATCAAACTTCTAGAAGTCCCGAAAACAAACTTCAAGAAGTTTACATTTCAAACCCTAATAATACTAATCTTAGTGATACTGAAATGAATGATAATAAATCTAATCATATCATATCTGTGGATGAGAAAAGATTTGATAGCGATAATCACTCTGAGGATTATCAGGCTTATGAAAACCTTGTCAAAGAGACCATTGATTATGAATCACTGGAAGTAACCCATCATGACGATATGCGACAGGTAGATGAAATCGTGAACCTGATCGTAGAAACTGTGATGTGTAAAAACGACAAGATATTGATTGCCAGCAATTGGTATCCGGCATCACTGGTGAAGAAAAAATTTCTGATGCTGACCTATTCACATATCGAGTATGTCTTACACTGTATGCGTGGTAACACCACAAAGGTGAAGAATATCAAGAAATATTTGTTAGCAGCCCTGTTTAATGCACCGTCAACGATGAACGGGTATTATCAGGCAGAGGTGAACCATGATATGTCAGGACTGGTAAGATAGGAGGTGCACATGTTTATTTTAAAATTTGCTGGGAAGATATTATTACTGCCGGTATGGCTGATCCTTTTTGTGATCGGCTTGGCAGTAAAAATGACAGTACAGACTTATGCGGTTGTTAGAGGGATCCTTGGATTTATATTCACTTTGTTGATTATAGCGACTGCATACTGTTACCATGATTGGGTACAGGTTGCATTTCTGTTTTCGCTGAGTGTTATTCTGTATCTGATCCTGTTTGCAGGAGTGTTCGTAGATACTTTACTGGACATGACAAGAGAACGTATTATTGATTTTATTATATCGTGAGGAGGATATGATTACCACCACTAAAAAAAGACACACCGTCCGATGTGGTAGCATTTATGTGGGAGTACATGAAAGTACCGGAGGATTCAAGAGAAAAAGTTAAGAATCTGCTTAAAGATGCAAATGAAAATGGAGTAAAATTAAGTCATCAGGCACCAACACTGTATGATGTTGTCCCAAAAGAAGAAATTGCTGAATTTGAAGAGCTTATGCGCAAAACTAGAGCTGACATTGTATCAGAAGCCAGTAGCGTTGCCTGTTGGGTGTATGTGCAGAAATATGTGAAACAGAAAACTCTTGACGAAATGCTGCAAGAATTGCCAGGAGCAGGCCAGTTCATCATTGTTATGAATACCTGGTTCGAAAGACTGATGGCGGATCAATAGAAGTTGTGATAGAATGAAGAAAACGATTTGAAGTGCAAATTCTTTAGGTTACAATCGCTGATGGTGTAAACGAAAAAGCAGTTTTGACATTGCAGTGAACTGCCCCTTCGTTTACACCATTTGCGATTTGACCTA
>SFQZ01000038.1 GCA_004562915.1 bacterium | reverse complement strand
GTGCATGAATATCAATACAAAGATCCGAACCTGCCAGGTCTTCCACGATCTTTGCCGCTACATATTCTGTCATAGAACCATCTTCATTTCCCGGAAACACCCGATTCATATCCAGATCAAAGGCCGGAATTCCTCTGGTGATAGAATCAATGCCCAGAGGATTCATAGCCGGATAGATATCCACGATACCATTCAGACATTCCATATGTTCCTGAAGACGTCTGGAAAGTTCATAACATACATACTGTCCTTCCAGTTCATCCCCATGAATCCCTGTTACAATACTTATTCTCTTCTTTTTCTGATCCGTTCCGGATTCTATACGATTTTTCTTGATCTCCAGTTTTTCCAGAACCGGCAAAGATACCGATGCAACTGTTTTTATCACCTAATATTCCTCCATTTTCACATATATATGCTGTTGCTGGCTCACTCCGCCTACAAAGATCCCCTGACTCAAACTACAGTCTGCGGCATCCCGTCCATAAGCAAGACAGATATAATCTTCATCAACAACTCTGTTATTGGTAGGATCAAATCCTTTCCACCGTCCCTGATTCCAAACCTCAATCCATGCATGTGTCTGTCCTTCTCCCGGAATCGTACCTGCAACATATCTGGCAGTCATATTTTCATTTCTGCAAAGAGCCAGGAGAATATGCGAATAGTCCTGACAGACACCACATCCCTGCGCAAATGCTTCTTCCGCTGTAGTATGAAAGGATGTGGAACCACTCTTATATTGAAAAACATCCGCCAATTTTTTCATTAAAAATGCCGTCCTCTCCCAGGGATCCTCTTTGTTTTTATCCGAAATCATCTGTGAAAATATATTTAACTTTTCTCCTGGTACAGTAAGTTTTGTTACATTACGGTACATTCCCAGTTGATGATACTCCCTGATCTCCGGCTCTGCTATTTTTTCTGTCATGACTATGGAATCTACTTTTACCAGAAACCAGTCATGCTCCTCGTCACTCCTCCCGATCAGAAGAGAATTTCCAAAAGAATCCCTGCCCCGGCTGCCTCCGGAACAGGGCCATACCTCGTATTTGCAGGATTGTACTTTTTGATACATCATTTCTCTAGGAAAACACCGTAGAGTATAGGAATGTCTGGTGACGGTTGAACTGTAATGACAGCACAGCTCATACGTCAGTTTCCATATTTTCAAAATTACACCTCCAACACCGGTTTTTATCACAAGAACTGCTCGATTTCCGCTACAATTTTATGATAATCAAGCTCGTCTTCCGCAAGAAAATCTACAAGGTGATCCAAAACCTCCTGTCGATACTTAAGATTACAGCGTTGTACTCTTCCGATCAGACGATGGATCTCTCTTGTAAGACTTTCTCTATCGCTGTGAAGTCTGCCATAAAGATCAATTCTTTCCACTCTTTTTCCGACTTTCAGAATATTACGTACATTTTCACTGGCGATCTGATCATCGATGATCCCCCAGAAAGCCATCAGATTGTCCAGTATTTTCTGAAATTCCATCATGGGAGCATTACTTCTTTCCGCTTTCTGCATCTCATAAATGGAAAGCTGGATATAAGACAATGCTTCGCTACCTATTTCCTCTCTTAGTACGATTGCGTTGTCATACGCACGTTTCAGGTTACTGATTATAGAGTTACAATCTTCCTCATCAAACGGATATCTTTTCAGAAAATCCTCCGGGGATGTATAAATCTGTGGTATGTCCAATTCTTTACAAAAATCCGTATATTTTTTTGCAAGCTGATCTATCATCGTATCATAGGTTGTAAAAAACAACCGCATAGTGGTGTAAACCCTTTCTGTATAACGACCAAGCCAGTATAGCCGGTCTGTCTGTTCTACTGAGATAATACCCATGTGTCTTTAAATCCTCCTCCCTGTGAAGAATTCACAATAAATGAATCCGGGTTTCTGGAAAAACGGGTCAGTCCGCTCTTCCATACCTGTGTTTTCTTTCCTGTTAAAACAAAAGCTCTCAAATCTGCCTTTCTCGGCACTGCCTGATCTCCTTCAAAAATATCGAGATCTTCAAAATCTATTACTTCCTGAGCAATAAATCGTCTCGGTTCCTTTTCCATCATAGACAGAAACTGCTGTTTTTGTTCTTTGGTCATCTTCTCCGCAAAGACAACACCATATCCGCCAGCTTCCGCCACATCTTTAAGAACCAGTCTGTCAAAATTATCCAGAACATACTTTTTATCTTCCTCATAAAACGGAAGATATGTCGGCGCATTCCGCAGAATCGGTTCCTGATTCAGATAATAACGGATCATTTTCGGAACAAGATAGTAGATTCCCTTATCATCCGCTATACCATTTCCAGGTGCATTCAGCAAAGCTACATTTCCTTTACGGTAGACATCAAAAATATGAGGAATACCGATCACAGATTCCGGATTGAAATTCATCGGATCCAGATATTCATCAGAAATTCTCCGATAAACAGCACCTACTCTTTCCTTCTTCCCCGAATAGTCCATAAAGAATAACTGATCATTTTCCACCGTCAGTTCACTTCCGTTTACCAGATGTGCTCCCGTCTGCTCCGCGAGGTAAGAGTGTTCAAAATATGCCGCATTATATCTGCCCGGTGTGAGAATCACATTGATCCCGCCAGTATTTACTTCATCCATCGTCTCTTTCAGCATCTGCGCATAATTGCGGTTATCCTCTAAATGTACCTGCTGAAAAGTCTGCGGAGAGCATCGTCTGCAAAGACCTCTGGCAATCATCGGATAGGATGCACCGGACGGAACTCTTAGATTATCCTCAAGAATGTACCACTCACCGTTTTTCCACTTTACAAGATCAATACCGGAAATATGAGAATACACTCCCTGAGACGGAAGAATCCCCTCACACTGGATCAAATACCCACTGGATGCGTAAATAAAATCTTCCGGCACCACTTTATCTCTGATAATCTTTTTTTCAGAGTAGATATCTTTCAGAAACAGATTCAGGGCATCTACCCTCTGCATCAACCCCTTTTCCAAAATGGTAAACTCTTCTTTGGTTATAATCCGCGGAATTGCATCAAATGGAAATAACTGTTCCTTAAATTGATTATTTTTATATATGCCAAACTTCACACCATATCTGGCAAGCAATTCGTTAATCGTATCTGTTCTATCATATAAATCTAAATCGTACAATAATGACTCCTCCCTCCGGTATTTCAAAATTTTGTATACAGGAAACACTTTTCCTATGATATAAAAAAAGACAAAGACGCTTTGCTCTATACAAAACGTCTTCGTCTTTTGCTCTTATTGAATAAATATACCAAACTCTTCCAACCTTGTCAACTGAGGTATTTATTTATTTTTCGATTGATTCTGCATTAAAAATCCAACTGCATCCCGTATGGTTTCGACAGGGATCAGACACACATCCGTAATATTCTGCACACTTTTCATACAGACTGCCGGGAGGATGATCGTGGTGAATCCCAGCTTTTTTGCCTCCTGGACTCTCTGTTCCGCCATACTGACGGCCCGGACCTCTCCGCTCAATCCTACTTCCCCGAAAACAAGAACTTTATCATCAATCACGATATCTTTATAACTTGACACTATGGCCAGCAGAATTCCCAGATCGATAGCCGGTTCATTCATACGGATTCCTCCTGCAATATTCACGTAGGCATCGCTGGAGGAAAGATTCAACCCCAGCCGTTTTTCCAGTACAGCCATCAGAAGATTCACACGATTAAAATCTGTACCGGCAGCGGTTCTTCTGGGAATTCCGAAACCACTGGAGCACACCAGTGCCTGAATTTCTATAAGAATCGGTCTTGTTCCTTCCATGGAACATGCCACTACTGAACCGGACGCTCCCTCCGGTCTTCCATCCAGCATAAATTCAGATGGATTTTCCACTTCTACAAGACCTTCTTCTCTCATTTCAAATACACCAATCTCATTGGTTGAGCCAAAACGATTCTTTACTCCTCTCAATATTCGATAGGACGCATGGCGGTCTCCTTCAAAATACAGCACCGTATCCACCATATGCTCCAGAACTCTCGGTCCGGCGACATTACCGTCTTTTGTCACATGACCGACAATGAAAATAGAAACACCCATTCCCTTAGCGATCTGCAGAAGCACACCCGTAGATTCCCGAACCTGAGAGACACTTCCCGGTGCCGATGCAACCTCTTCGTTATACATGGTCTGTATGGAATCAATCACCACCACATCCGGTTTTTTGCGTTCGATCACCTGCCGGATCGTATCCAGATTCGTCTCACAAAAAAGCAGCATCTTGTCACTGAATGCTCCGATTCTCTGCGCCCTGAGCTTGATCTGCTTGAGAGATTCCTCACCAGATATATAAAGAACCTGAACCTGATCTGCCAAACTACGGCATACTTGCAAAAGCAGTGTAGACTTTCCAATTCCCGGATCTCCGCCTACCAGTGTCATAGAACCACCTACGATTCCACCGCCCAACACCCGATCCAGTTCTTTGCTCCCCGTATGTAAACGTTCTTCTTCATTGATCTGTACCTGAGAAAGCGTTACCGGTTCCGCCGCTTTTACACCGCCCATTCCTTTTACCGATGATTTTCCCTGAGAGGGAGAAACCGTCTCCTCAACAAAGGTATTCCATTTTTTACAGCCCGGACACTGCCCCATCCATTTGGGTGATTCGTATCCACACTCCTGACAGAAAAATACTGTTTTCTTTCCTTTTGCCATCTTTCTACCTCTCACAACCGTTTCGTAAAAAAGGAAGCCGGACTGTACATCCGACTTCCGTCTTATCTTTTAAAATACTTTATCGATTTCAACCCTTACTGCTTTATCAGGACTAAGATCTGCGCTGAACGATAACTTTCCGCCCAGATTCGTTTTCATATTGCCTGCAACCACATCATCAAGGGTAACTCTGTATTCGCTGTCTGCTTCCATCTCCACAGTAATCTGTGTGTTTTCAGTTCCTTCCACTGCAAATACCATACCGTTAGTTCCGATCTTCATATCCAATACGGTAGTCCCCGGAACGGATTCATATACAAACATTCCATTTCTCTCAAGCTTGGTAATCTCCCGGAATGTTTTCACTTTATATAAATCACCATCATACTCAAAATCAGAAAGTTTAGACTTTGTATCAAGCTCATAATTACCAAAACTAATACCTCCAGCCTCTTCGGTTCTGATCAATTCTTTGATTGTAGACATAAATATCCTCCTAGTTCTATCTCTTGTGTTTTCATTCTCGCTGTAAATCTCTGCTCTGTTTTTCACAGATTAAGGCAGAAAAAATTTTCCCTTGATACTATTATATAATAAATTTACAAAAACATCTAGTCAGTGACAGAAAATTTTATATCTTTTTTAGACATTGACACAATTACCCTATCTCCTGCATGGATATTTCCTTCCAGTATTTCTTCTGCCATCCGGTCTTCAATCTTATTCTGGATCGTACGTTTCAGCGGGCGGGCACCATATTTACTATCGTATCCTGATTCCGCAAGATAATCTTTTACACTGCTTCTAACAATCAGTTCAATATTCATCTGCTCCTTACAACGTTTCTCAAGTTTCTTCAGTAAAATATTCACAATCTGCCGGATTTCTTCTTTATTCAACATATGAAATACAAGAATTTCATCGATTCGGTTCAGGAATTCCGGTTTAAAAATTCTGCGAACCTCTTCCATCACACTGTTTTTCATGTATTCATAATCTTTCTTTGCGTCTTCCCCTGAGACAAACCCCAGCTTTTTCGGTTCTACTATACTCTGAGCACCGGCATTTGACGTCATAATAATGCAGGTCTGCTTAAAATCAACCTTCCTTCCCTGGGCATCCGTGATATGACCGTCATCCAACACCTGAAGAAGGATATTAAATACGTCAGGGTGAGCCTTTTCGATCTCATCAAACAGGATCACGCTGTAAGGATTTCGTCTTACTTTTTCCGAAAGCTGACCACCTTCCTCATATCCCACGTATCCCGGTGGGGAACCGATAAGTTTGGAAACACTGTGCTTTTCCATATATTCGGACATATCAACCCGGATCATTGCCTGTTCTGTACCAAAAACAGCTTCCGCCAGCGCCTTGGATAATTCCGTTTTTCCCACACCGGTAGGTCCGAGAAACAGAAAGGAACCAATCGGTCTTGCCGGATCTTTTAATCCCACACGCCCTCTTTTAATGGCTTTTGCAACTGCAGTCACTGCTTCCTGCTGCCCCACAACTCTTTTATGAAGTGTATTTTCCAGACGTGCCAGCCGCTTTGTCTCTTTTTCAGCCAATTTCTGTACAGGAATCTTGGTCCATCCTGAAACAATCTGAGCTACCGTCTCCTCTGTCACAGACAGGTTCTTATTCTTACATCGGCTTTCATATCGTTTTTTTGCCGTTTCGTAAGACTTGCGCGCAGCATTCTGTTGTTCCTGAATCTCTTTTGCCAGAGTAAAATCACCAGTCTTGATTGCATCCTCTTTTTCCTGAGTCAACCTACGTACTTCTTTCTCTCCCTCTTTTAAAGCTTCCGGAACAGAAAATCCCGTAAGCTGTACTTTTGATGCTGCTTCATCGATCAAATCGATTGCTTTATCCGGAAGAAAACGATCTGAAATATAGCGTACCGCCATCTTTACTGCCGCGTCCAACGCCTCATCTGTGATCTTCACACCATGATGTTCTTCATAATATGGCCTCAGACCTTTCAGTATCTCTACTGCCTGATCTTCTGTCGGTTCTTCTACCGTTACCGGTTGAAACCTTCTTTCCAAAGCTGCATCCTTCTCAATATACTTTCTGTATTCTTCCAGCGTAGTGGCTCCAATGATCTGAATCTCTCCTCTTGACAGGGAAGGCTTCAATATATTAGACGCATCCAGAGCTCCCTCTGCTCCACCTGCTCCGATAATCGTATGAAGCTCATCAATAAACAACAAGATTCCTTGATGCTCCATCACTTCTGCAACAACTCTTTTGATCCGTTCCTCGAATTCTCCACGATATTTAGAACCGGCTACCATGCCTGACAGATCAAGAACAACCACCCGTTTGTCTTTAACGGTCTCAGGAACCAGTCCTTCAACGATCCTCTGTGCAAGTCCTTCAACAATCGCCGTCTTACCCACTCCCGGTTCACCAACCAGACATGGATTATTCTTTGTCCGTCTGCTCAGAATCTGAATCACCCGGGCAATTTCATCTTCCCTTCCTACAACAGGATCCAGTTTTCCTTGGTGGGCAAGTTCCGTAAGATCACGACTATACTGATCCAGTGTGGGTGTCCCGATCACTGATTTGCTGATTCCACCTTTTTTTGCTGCCTCCTCTCTTGCAGCAGCACCTTCTTCCCCCATGGCAATCAGAATCTCTGTCTGAAGCTTCTGAATATTGATTCCCATAGTATGAAGAAGCCTGGTACCTACACAATCCACTTCATTCATCATCGCCAGAAGAAGATGTTCCGTTCCAACTCTTGTACTTTTGAAATCAACAGCCTCTCTTTGACTGTTTTCCAATACTGTTTCCGCCCTGGGCGTATACCCACGGGAATCTGCCACCATGATATCGGAAGCAGGAGCGATCAGTTTCTCGATCAAATCCAGAAGTTTTGTCTCACTCAATCCCATATCTCTCAACACCATTCCGGCAGTTCCCTGTTCTTCATGAAGCAGTCCTGCCAGAAGATGCTCTGTACCTATATAACTGTGTCCGCACTTACGTGCAATCTTTTCCGCATACAGTATCGCAGTTTTCGCCTGATCCGTATACTGTGTCTTCATGTATGTTATTCCTGCCTTTCCTATACTTTCCAGGAATGCGCATAACTGTCATCCCACTCCTGATATATTTCATCAATCAACTGATGGGCTTCCTGACGGGTAATACTCCTGCACCGCCCCTTTGCCAGTACGATTGTCAGATCCCGACGAAGCTCTTCCATGGCAAATAATTTGTCGGAATCAATACAGATAACAGCGCCCTTTCTCCTGTCAATAGACACGATACCCTCCTGTCTCAATACAGCATATGCTTTATTTACCGTATGCATGTTAATCCCTATAATATCTGCCAACTGCCTTACTGAGGGAAGCACATCTCCATCATGAAGACGGGATGTGGCAATTCCCAGTATGATCTGGTTGCGAAGCTGCATATAAATTGCTTCGTCACTATTAAAATCTATCTCTATCAAATCGATATGCATATTATCACCTGATCTGTTATCCTTTGCTTTTCATGACCATACGCTCACCGGGCATATCCGGGAACACTGTTTTCTCTTTCTGTGATACATATCATATAACACATGGCTGTATTTTTCAAGTAAAACACCTATCGAATTTTCATATCGGCCTTTATCATACTCAAAAATAGCCTCCGCATCCTTTCCCTTTTTTTCATCGCTCGGTCTCCATTTAATTTCAGACTTTCTAAACATACCATAAATGCATAGACTTGTCTAATGTTAAAATGGAGAGATAGATTTGTTACATCTGTATTTTCTAAACCCTGCTTATCTCCTAATGAAACTTCATTTTCTGAAAGCCTTCACGGAAGAAACGAACGGTCACAAGCATCAGTTCCAGTTTGCAACATTGATTGACAGCCCAACTGATTTTAGATACTGCGAATAGCTAATTAACTTTCAGCAATCCAATAAGCCCTTCATACTGTACCGAACAGTACAACATGAAGGGCTCTTTCGTATATAGCTTCCGTTCTGTTTTATCTTGTCAATTCCAGATACAGATCTTTATATTGTTTTGCGGAATTATCCCATGAGAAGTTTTTCTGCATATTTCTCTGAACCATCTCATCCCAGCACCAGCGATTTGTAAAATACAGAGTTTTCGCTCTGTTGATTGCATCCAACAGTAACCCAGCATCGTATCTGTCAAATGTAAATCCATTACCAGTATTATAATACATATTGTATGGTTCCACCGTATCTTTTAATCCACCTGTTTCACGTACGATCGGCACGGTACCATAATGCATGGCAATCAGCTGTGTCAAACCACATGGTTCAAACTGAGACGGCACCAGGAAAGCATCCGCCCCTGCATAAATCTTATGCGCACGGGTTTCATCATACATAATATTGGAACATACATTTCCCTTATAAGCATTTTCATAATAACGGAAAGAATTCTCATATGTGTCATCACCGGTACCAAGTACTACAACCTGTGTATGCTCATCCATAATCTGAGGAAGGATTGCATTCACCAGATCCAGTCCTTTCTGGTCTGTCAGTCTTGAAATCAGACCGATGACAAATTTATGATCATCCTGTACCAGGCCCAACTCTTCCTGCAATCTGGCTTTATTCTCTTTTTTCTTATCCAACACATTCGTTATATCATAATTTGCATACAGTCTCGGGTCTGTAGCGGTATCCCAGATATCATAATCAATACCATTTACAATTCCTCTTAATTTGCCGGAATGGTATCTCAGATGAGCATCCAGATCCTCTCCGTAATACGGTGTCTGTATCTCACCTGCATAAGTATGACTCACCGTTGTGATAATATTTGCATACGTTAATCCGCCTTTTAACATATTGGCATCATTATATCCGGTTTTCAATGCATCTTTATTGAACACATAATCAGGAAGTCCTGACCAGTAACGGATTGTCGGGATATTGTAAATTCCCTGGAAACGCAGATTATGAATTGTCAAAATCGTCTTTGCAGATGTCAGCTTCGAACTATCAAATATCGTTCTCAGATACACAGGAACCAAAGCTGCCTGCCAGTCATGACAATGGATAATATCCGGAATCCAGTTCATGTAATTCAATGCTGCCAGTGCAGCTTTTGCAAAATAGCAATATCTTGGAATATCATCAATCAGATTGGTGTAAGGATTACCATAGCCGAAAAATTCTTCATTGTCAATGAAATCATATACAACACCATCCCAGACATATTCCATAATTCCTACATAGTACGATCTGCCGTCCTCACATAGATCCATCTGGAAAGATCCCTTGTACACCATCTTTTCCTGATACTTCCACGGAATACATTTATAACGGGGAAGAATTACTTTCACATCACAGTTTTGTTTCACCAGCGCTTTTGGAAGTGCATACATAACATCTCCCAAACCACCGGTTTTTACAAACGGATAACATTCGGAACCAATAAATGCAATGCTTCTTCTTGGTGTTACAGGAATTTCCGGTTTTGGTTCTTCTACCTTCGACTCTTCTGCTTTCAGTTCTTCTGTCTTCGACTCTTCTGCTTTCGGTTCTTCTGCCTTCGGCTCTTCTGCTTTCGGTTCTTCTGCCTTCGGCTCTTCTGCTTTCGGTTCTTCTGCCTTCGGCTCTTCTACTTTCTGAACTTCTTCCGTCTTTTCTTCTTTCACTGCTTCTGTCCGTACACTTTTCTTACTTGTTCGGGCCGGATTTTTTTTCTTATCTGCAGTTTTAGTTACACTTTTCCTTGCCATACGGTACCTCCAATTTTCGCTTTGTTACATTTGCCCGTGATTTCCTTTGACATAATACAATGAGAAATCACAGTACTGCCCTTCCATCTCCTCTTCCAGAATATGATTTCAGCGCATTACTCTTTAATAGTATTGTACCATAAATACGCAAACAAGCAAAGATTATTATTTTATATCTGGCAAATAACTTCTCTTTTGCATCCATTTTCAGTTTTTTCGCATATAATAAAGTAAATCTTTAAAAACATAAGGGAATACCCATGAAAAACTGTTCCAACCTGTTTTTGCTGACTACACTTGCCTGTCAGCTTTCCGAATGCCTCAGCGAAAAAGAAATGGCTGTTCTATCTGCAGATCTTATGACACTTGGCGATATGCTGGCATCCCTTCTCGCTCACAAATCACTTTGTGAAACAGACGGATAACATTTCTGATAAAAGAATTTTTCAAAAAAATCAAAAAGCTATTGACGAAAGCAAAATAAAATGTTATAGTATCTCTTGTCGTTTGGCAAAAGCGATAACGAACTGCGGGAGTGCTGGAATTGGCAGACAGGCAAGACTAAGGATCTTGTGGGTGTATGCTCGTGTGGGTTCAAGTCCCATCTCCCGCATTTCAAAAAGCCCTTGATTTTCAAGGGCTTTTTTATTGTCATTAATTCATGATTTTCAAATATTGAAACTCCATTCATCTATCTGTTTCTAAAATAATTCGTTCTTTAAAAAAAAGATTGACTTTCTTTTGTGTATTTGATATATTACATATCGTAGGAATTCGCTATTCCACTTGCGGGAGTGCTGGAATTGGCAGACAGGCAAGACTAAGGATCTTGTGGGTGTATGCTCGTGTGGGTTCAAGTCCCATCTCCCGCAGTAAAGATAAAAAGCTGAAATACTTGATCATCCAAGTGTTTCAGCTTTTTCTTTGTTTAGAAAGTAATTTCCAATTAATCAGCTCAACTCCGCTATTCTCGTTATACCCACGAAGATCTCCTGGATTTTATACCATGTCTGATAATCCACTACTCCTGTCTGCGGCAATCCAAACACGGACTGAAAAGCACGGACTGCATTGGCTGTATTTTCTCCATAAATTCCGTCAGCTCTCACTGAGGGAACCGCCGTATAAACCTGGCTAATGGTATTTAGCTGTTCCTGAATCTGACGCACTTTCAGGCCGCTCGCTCCAATATCCAGATTATATCCCGGCCAGGAAGCCGGTATTCCGGATATTTCCTCAGCAGAATTAATGTACATATTGTCTCCGTAATAATGACGGATAATTTCTATGGCAGTATAGTTCTGATCTCCCAGCGCTTTACTGCCCCACTGGCTAAGCCAATCCGGACAGCTGACTCTCTGCCCATCGCAATACTGTGTCAGAATCGGCTGTCTTACATTTGGTCTTGAAAGATAACTTTCAAACAGTTCATCCACCACATCTGAAATACTGTCAAAAATATTTCTTCCATGCATCCATTTATGATCAAATGCTGTAGAAGACGTAATGGTAAAATCATAACCTTTATTTCGATACCATTCCGTATATACCCGATTCAGCGTAAATGACATGATCGCCAATACATTAGCCTTGATTGTCTCCAGGGGCCAGGTGGCATAGATTTCACTGCACGCTACGTTTTTAATATAATCTCTGTAACGGACATAATAATCCTTTGCCGTGGAATCACTGGGTGCTCCGTCATGAACTACTACATATTCAGGAACCACCACCCGACTCAGAACGATTTCTCCGCTTGTATCCGTCGGTTTGATCTCATCTTCCGGTATTTTTTCCGGATACTCTCCAAACAACGTATGTGCCGGTATTACAATATCTTCATAGGCCCCTTCCTCAGAAGGCTGCATCAATACTCCCTGGATACTGGTTTCCCCGGAAAAAAGTTCCGAACCGGATATTTCCACCGGTTCAAAACCCGGAGCCTGTATTCTGATATTATACTCCGAATATGGCTGTTCTTCCGATGGTTCAAGACTGTATTCCAGCGGAGGAGTCGGCAATTCCAGAAATTCCGTCTGTCCATTGGCATCTGTCTGTACCTCCTCCAGCGTTTCCTCGGGTGCACCCGTATAAGATATGGTAATTTTTGCCCCGGCAATCGGTCGGTTCTGCACTTCCGTTCTTACCTGAACCTGCATTTTACCTGTGTCTATGTGATTTTCCTGCATTGCTTTTACTCCTGCTCTGATCATACGCACCTTCTATTTTACCAGTCATCCCAGTATATGCAGGATTAATAAAGAACGTTCCGAAAATTTTATCCTGCCGCCTGCTGCTTTTTTTCCGGCAACTGTGCCAGAATGATTGCCACAAAAACAAGAACGCATCCAAGGAATTCTCTTAGTGTCAGTTTTTCATGCAAAATCAACCATCCGGTGAGAACTGCAAATACAGACTCCAGGCTCATAAGAAGAGAAGCCACTGTCGGATTCAAATGTTTCTGTGATATGATCTGAAGCGTATATGCTACACCACTTGATAAAATTCCCGCGTAGGCAATTGGCAGCCATGCATCCATTATCTGTCCCATCTGTGGCTGTTCAAAAATCATCATTGGAATTGCACTCAGAATTCCACAGACAAAAAATTGTATACAGGATAATTTCACTCCATCCACTTTCGGCGAAAAATAGTCTACTGCCAGTATATGTAAAGAAAATACAAACGCACATAATAATACCATCAGATCCCCAAATGCGATAGAAAAACCGGAAGTAATGCACAGCAGATACATTCCTACCACTGCCAGCGCAACTCCGATCCAGGTTTTTGTGCCCACTTTCTTTCCAATAAAAAGTCCCAGAATCGGGACAATCAGAATATATAGAGCAGTAATAAAACCAGCTTTACCGGCACTTGTATATACAAGCCCAATTTGCTGCAGCAAAGTAGAAAATGTCAGTAT
The DNA here is from genome assembly GCA_004562915.1 of bacterium. Taxonomy (GTDB): domain Bacteria; phylum Bacillota; class Clostridia; order Lachnospirales; family Lachnospiraceae; genus Oliverpabstia. The sequence continues at coordinate 11,858 of SFQZ01000038.1, read as the reverse complement.
GATTCCACAGAAAATCCCACCTTTTACCAGAACCTTCCTGTCCGCTTTCTTTCTGTCCTCTTTCTTTCTCTCTTCTGCACTTTTCCCTTTATCCATAAACCGGATTACCGGCAGTAAAATAATACTTCCCAATAAGCTTCGAACAGAATTAAACGTATAAGGACCGATATAATCCATTCCCACACTCTGAGCTACAAAAGCACTGCCCCATATCAATGCCGCCAATATCAACATCAGATTATATTTCAATTTACCGTTCATGATTCTCATCCAGTACATCCTTTCATTTATAAAACTTAATTAGCCTTGCGTCTTGGGTCTATACAAAATAATTCTCCCGCCAGTCACCTCAAAATCAAAAATAATGGGTCTGGCGAGAGTTTTACTTTCTATAGATAAATATTACATAGATAATCTAAAAAAATATATTGTTTTTCCTCGTAAAATGGATCATTTCACACACTTTTTTCTATATACCCACAACACTGTCAATCCATCATGTTCAGAACAATCCGCGCACATCACTGAAGGTAACAAATACCAGCAAAGCCATCAAAAGAAGAAGTCCGGCAAAATGTACCATACCTTCCGCTTCCCGATTGACTGGTTTGCCGCGGAGACCTTCAATGATCAGAAATACCAGACGTCCTCCGTCCAGAGCCGGCAGCGGAAACAGGTTAACAACACCAAGATTGGCAGAGATCAATATCATCATATTGATCATCGTAAGCCATGTGATCAGTGTTCCTTCACTCTTACTCTCTTCATAGGCATCACCGATCACATTTACTACACCTACGGGTCCCGACATACTCTCCATTCCGATTTTTCCAGTAAAGAGCATTTTGAATCCTTCGATTGTTGTTCCAATCCAGTATTTTACTTCCAGGGCACTATATTTGATCACTCCCAAAGGAGTCGTTTTCACACGTCCTAAATTATAACGGAATCCCTGCTCCACATAATTGACAGATTCCGGCGTCACCTCTACATCATATTCCAATCCATCTCTGAGATACGTAAGTGTCAATGACTGATCATCCAGTGGATGTTCCATAAAATAACCATTCAGCTCTGTTCCGGTCTTCAATACATTGCCATCAATCGCATAAATGTAATCGCCTTCTTTCAGACCGGCTTTCTGCAGCACACCTCCCTGTACCAATGACAGAATCTGCGGCTGTTCCTCTGTCGGGTTATAACTGAATCCAAGCATATATCTTTCCTGTGTCTTCGGATGATAGTGGATAGTATGTTCTTCTCCGTCACGTAAAAATGAGACCGTAATATCTTTATCCTGCAATCCTTCCAGATTCAGATACGTGTACAATTCCCTGGAAAGATAAATGGATTTACCATCAAACTCCGTGATCACATCTCCTGCCTGAAGACCGGCTTCCGATTCCGGAGAGCCTTCCGCTACTTCCAGAATCTCCGGCGGATCATATCCAATAACACTGATGATGATCATGGCTCCGAAAAATGCCAGAATAAAGTTAAAGATCGGTCCCGCCGCAATAACAGACATCCTGCGCGGAACAGATTTACTGTTGAAACTTCCTTCCGTATCATCATCTTCATCCTCTCCCCGCATCATACAGGAACCGCCAAATGGAATCGCCTTCAGTGAATACCTTGTGCCGCCTTTCTCTGTGGATAACAATCTTGGACCCATACCCACAGAAAATTCTTCTACTGCAATACCATTCAGTTTTGCCAGAAGAAAATGTCCCAGCTCATGAATAATAATTACGATTCCCAAAATCAGAGCTGCTATTATAATACTCAATCTTTCCACCTGCTTTCAATCCACTCATATGTCTTCTCTTCTGTCTCAAGGATCTGCTCCAGTTCAGGATTTTCAATTATTTCATGCCGCTGCATAGATTCCTCAATAATCCTGTAAATATCCAGAAATCCGACTTCTTTATTCAAAAATTTTGCCACTGCTCTCTCATTTGCCGCATTAAACACAGTTGGCATGCTGCCGCCAAGGCGGGATGCCTGGATAGCGAGAGGCAGCCCACGGAACGTTTCCATATCCGGGTTATCAAATGTAATTTCTTTCAATACAGAAAAATCCAAGCGCTCTCCCGGAAGATATCTTCTTTCCGGATAATAAAGTGCGTACTGAATCGGAAGCTTCATGTCCGGTGTACCCAGCTGCGCCAGCACAGCCCCATCCACAAATTCTACCATAGAATGAATGATACTTTTGGGCTGTACCACAACCTGGATCTGATCCAGCTCCACATCAAACAACCATCTGGCTTCCATGACCTCCAAACCTTTATTGACAAGTGTGGCTGAATCTATGGTGATTTTTCTCCCCATAGCCCAGTTCGGATGCTTCAATGCATCTTCCACCTGCACATGTTCCAGCTCTTTACGCTTTTTACCTCGGAAAGGTCCTCCGGAAGCTGTGATCAACAATTTGTGTATCTCTTTCTGTTCAGATCCCTGTATTGCCTGAAAAATAGCACTATGCTCGCTGTCCACAGGAAGTATCTTAACCCCGTTGGTCCTGGCAAGCGGCATGATTAAATGTCCGGCTGTCACAAGTGTTTCTTTATTTGCCAATGCTATATCTTTTCCCGCTTGAATGGCTGCAATGGTAGGACGGATACCGATCATTCCCACAATGGCCGTTACCAGAATATCCGCCTCAGGGAGAACCGCCAGTTTCAGAAGTCCATCCATGCCGCTGACCACTTCCACATTCAGATCTGCCACTTTAGTTTTCAATTCCGTCGCTTTTTCCTTATCCCAGACTGCCACAAGACGGGGACGAAACTCCCGGATTTGTTTTTCCAGAAGAGAAATATTGGCTCCGGCGCTCAGTGCCGCCACTTGAATATCACCATTTTCCCTTACCACTTCCAGTGTCTGTGTGCCAATAGAACCTGTAGAACCCAAAATTGCAATGGTTTTTCCCATAGTTTTCCCCTTTATATTCAAATCAATGTAATTGCCAGAAAATAAATAATCGGTGCTGTAAAAATCACGCTGTCAAATCGGTCCAGAATTCCTCCGTGACCGGGAATTAAAGTTCCATAATCTTTAATATTCTGCTGTCTCTTAATGGCAGATGCCGCCAGATCCCCGATCATGGATACCAGAGCACCTACCGCACAGATCATTGCGTAAATCAGCGGCGTATGAGCAGAATTTGGATTATATCCGGAGATTGCCCACGCATACAATGCACCAAGAAGGGCAGCTCCCACTACACCGCCTACAGCACCCTCAATGGATTTCTTAGGACTGAGTACCGGTGCCATCTTATGTTTTCCAATCAGAACTCCTACGCAGTATGCACAGGTATCACAACCCCAGGAGCAAAGGAAAATCAGCCATACCAGAAACGCACCTCCCTCAAGCATTCTGGTCTGAAGCACATAAGACAACATCACACCCACATAGACGATCCCAAAAAATGCCGAAACGATCTGTCCTGTCTGATATTTGGGATATGTAAATACATACACCGACATTATCAACAATACCCCAAGAATCAAAAAAGGCAGATGATACTGTGTCGGCAGCAGCCACACCGACAGATAATATATAATCACACTGATATAACTGATGATTTCCAGTAGATTAAACTCGTCTTTTCTTACACTAACGGCTTTATATAACTCCTGCATACCAATCAGGGATACACAGAGCAATGTAATAAACAGTACCGGTCCGCCGCAGATAATCGTTGCCAGAGCAATAATCACCAGTACGATTCCACTCAAAAGTCTCGTCATAAACATCTTCCTACTCCTCCTTTACTCCGCCGTACCTCCGGTCTCTTTCATTATATTTTTCAATCGCTTTTACCAATTCATCTTTCTTAAAATCCGGCCATGGTACATCTATAAAATAAAACTCTGTATAAGCCAGCTGCCAGAGAAGATAATTGGAAAGTCTCAGTTCTCCGCTGGTACGTATCATAAGATCCGGATCCGGAATTCCTGCCGTATCAAGATAATCAGAAATCGTACTCTCCGTCACAGGTCCTGTAAGAACACCTTTCCTCTGATCTTCCAACATCCGGTTCACAGCGCGGGTAATTTCATCCCTGCTGCCATAGTTTAATGCAATCTGAAAATGTAATTCGTCAAAATCCTTTGAAAATTCTTCCAATTCCCGGATCTTCGTCTGGATATCTTCGTCAAAAGCAGAAGGGTCACCGATCACCCGGACTCTCATATTATTTTTCTTGGAAATTTTTATACATTTCTTCAGATAGTTCCGAAACAGATTCATCAGCCCTTCCACTTCTTCTCTGGACCGTTTCCAGTTTTCCGTAGAAAATGCATACACCGTCAGATATTTTACTCCTAATTCTTTTGCGACTTCACAAATGTATTCCAGATTTTCACAGCCCTTTATGTGACCATAATTTCTGGGCATTCCTTTACTCTTTGCCCATCTTCCGTTTCCATCCAGAATGATGGCTATGTGATTCGGTACTCTCATAATTCCTCCTTAAAAAGAGGCATCATACAATGGAGCTATATCCATATGTGTGATGCCTCCCTCATGACATTCAGATTTATAATATTATACGGTCAAAATTTCTTTTGATTTCACTTCAACAGCAGCATCAACTTTTTTGATGAACTTATCTGTCATTTTCTGTACTTTTTCTTCGAGTTCATCGATCTCATCCTCAGAAACATCTGTCTTTCCAAGCTTTTTCAGCATATCATTGGCATCACGACGGATATTACGGATTGCCACTTTTGCTGCCTCTCCTTTTTTCTTGACATCTTTTACCAGATCTTTTCTTCGTTCCTCTGTAAGTTCCGGGAATATCAGACGGATTACTTTACCATCGTTTGTTGGATTGATTCCAAGATCGGACATGTTGATTGCTTTCGAAATTGCTTTCAAAAGAGAACTCTCCCATGGCTGAATCAGAATCATTCTTGCTTCCGGAACGGAAATATTTGCCACCTGCTGAATCGGTGTCGGGCATCCATAATAATCTACCATAATACGGTCCAGTACATGAGGATTGGCTCTTCCTGCACGGATCGTACCAAACTCACTGTCCAGATTTGCCAGTGTCTTTTCCATCTTCTCCTCGTACTTTGCGATTCTCTCATCCATATATTCTATTCCTCCTGATTTTAATATTTACCGGACAACTGCATATTTGCAGCGTCAATCATTTTTCCATAACTAATTTGCTGTTTTATTATTCATCAACAACAACACGGGTTCCGGTGATTTCACCACGGGCCGCTTTTACAATACTATTCTCTGTATTCAGTCCAAATACCAGCATCGGCATTTTATTTTCCATACACAGGATAGATGCCGTCAGATCCACTACTGCCAGTTTTTTATCGATTACTTCCTGTATATGAACACTGTCATACTTTTTCGCCTGCGGATTGGACTTTGGATCACTGTCATAGACACCATCCACCGCTTTTGCCAATAATATCGTCTCTGCTTCTATCTCGATCGCTCGCAGAACGGTAGTCGTGTCTGTCGAGAAATACGGATGCCCTGTTCCTCCAGCAAAGAAAACCACTTTCCCCTGGGCGAAACACGCATTGGCTTCATCTTTGGAAAACAATTTTGTAAATGCCCCGCATACAAACGGAGTCAGAATCTCTGTCTTCATTCCCACAAAACGGAAAATTTCAGACACATAAATGCAATTCATAACAGTGGCAAGCATCCCGATCTGGTCTGCTTTTGTTCTGTCAATCGTCTCACTGCTTCTTCCTCTCCAGAAGTTGCCGCCGCCAATCACGACACCGACTTCCACACCCTCATCAACAAGTACTTTTACCTGTTTTGCAACTTCTGTGACAGTAGCCTCATCAAATCCTGTCTTCTTCTCTCCTGCCAGGGCTTCACCGCTTAATTTCAGTAATACTCGCTTCATATTAGCCGCTCCTTATTATAAATAACTAAAAATATCCGATCATTCACAGACCACAATTATTCACTTAAGCCGCTCAGATAATCCTGAATCGCTCCGGCATCAAAAACAACGGTCTCTTTTTCCTGATTGCTGCTTACTTTATCATATACAGAATAGCCAATCCATCCAACGACAAGAACACAAACTAATGTAATAGCAGCCATCTCCAGGCGATGCATTCTTTTCTGTTTTTTAATAATTTTCTGGCGATTTGCCTTATCTTTTTTATATTGGTCAACTTTAGCCTGACTCATGTCTACACTCCTTTGTCTATTTACGCTTTGTGTTTATTATACCATATCTTTAATTAAAAGGAAACCATAAATACGACAAAATCCTTTGTAAGCAAATCAGGGACTAACCGTATGATGCTAATACGATCAGCCCCCTTTTGTTTTCTTATCGTTCCGGAATATCTTAAAGAACTACGATTACTCCTCCGTCATTCGCATACATGGAACTTACACCCGCCGTATCCAGCAAAATTACATCTTTTACCTGAATACGCTCAAGAATCGCTTCTTTTACCAATTCCGCTCTTTCCTGACAGTTACAATGAGAAATAGCAAGGACTTTTTCTTTGCTCCCGGCTGCTTTTTCCACAATATAATCCACCATTTTCACCAGAGCTTTATTGATTCCTCTCGCCTGATCAAGCTGGCAAATTGCTCCTTCCGGTGTTGAACCCATGACCGGTTTGATTTTGAGAGCAGATGCCACAAAAGCCTTAACTTTACTAAGTCGCCCATTCTTTCTCAGAGTTTCCAGATTCTCCAGCACAAAAAATGTATGCTGACTCTCTATATATCTTTCCACGGTATCAATAATTTTATCAAATTCCATACCGGATTCTTCGCATTCCTGGATTTTCATAGCGATCAATGTTTCTCCTATTGATGCGCTTCTGGAATTAAATACATGAATTTTCTTATCCGGATGGCTTTCCAGTGCCAGATTTTTTCCCAATACTGCACTGTTGTAGGAACCGCTTAATTCTGCCGAAAGAGTTACTGCATACAGATGATCCGCATCTGCCATAAAACTTTCTCGATATCTTTCCGGAGACGGACAGGCTGACTTTGGACACTCAGGACAGGCAGCAACTTTTTTCAGGAAATCTGCCTGATCAAATGTTTCATCATCTACAATATCCGCCCCTCCAACGGTCAATGTAAGAGCTGCAGATTCAAATCTTTCATCCCTTTTCATTTCCGGTGTCATCTCACCACAGCTATCCAGAATAATCTTAAAACTCATATACTTGCCTCCATACGTTATCTTTATTCTCACAGAAGTGGAAGTGAATTTTACATTTTCCCGTATTTGCTCCCACCAAACGTAGTATTGAATACTATATTACAATATATCATAGTTTTATGTTCTTGAAAAGAGGTTTTATATGTTCTTTTCATATATTTTATATTATAATAATAATGATTCCCGGTTCAAAAGACAATTTTATTTTTCATGGAGGTTTTTATGCTTGCACTTCGTATACTAGACTTAAAAGATTTTACTGGTAAGTTGTTTATCGGTGACGTTTTTAACCATTTTTATTTTGTGGAGGCTTCTTTTACTACATTTCTCACACACTCTCTGGACGGTCAGCTGCAAAAAGAATTCTACGATAATGACAGCCGTCCTGACCGGATGTTCTGTTTCTGGGAAGAAGTAAAGCCTCAGTGTTATTCTATCATCAAAGGAAAACATACTCCTCTCCGTTTTAAAATTGTTTTCCAGCTGTCCCGTGAAAATGTTGAAAAACTGCTGTCTCAGTCCGGTCTTTTTTACACACCCGATGATATTTTTGGCCTTTACCTGAACTGCCAGTTTGACGGGGAACATCTGATTTGTACTACCGGTACTTCTCTGCGCACATTTACTCTGGATAAAAGCTTGGACAGAGTCTGGGACGATATGATAAAACGCTTTTTCAGGCAAAAAGGATTCCCTTTTGAAGAAATGTAATCATTTCCTCAAAAGGGAATCCTCTCTACGATTTGTTATCACTTGATGATGGATTCCTGCTGTTCCCTCTGCGCCTTATCCAGTGTAATAACTACTGTCTTTTCCACATATTCACCATTATTCGCTACTTTTACAGTCATCTCTACGGTTTCACCCGCTGCATAATAGGTAAGTTGATTTTTCAGTTTTTCTATAGATTCTATACTAGTACCATCAAATTTCGTAATAATACTGCCCGTCTGGATTCCCGCTTTTTCAGCTGCACTGCCTTCATTTACTTCTGCCACATAAACGCCTTCCGGTATTCCATAGGTCTGGGAGATTGTGCTGTCCACGGTCTGCCCTGAGATACCGATGGCAGATGCCTGACTTTCCGGAACTTTTGTTCTTGTAGTACGATTCATCAGATCTTCAATAATAGGAGACGCCGTGCTGATCGGAATTGCATATCCCATACCTTCCACTTCTGTAGACGCAAGTTTTGCAGAATTGATACCAACCAGTTCTCCCTGCATATTCAGCAATGCTCCACCGCTGTTTCCGGGATTGATTGCTGCATCTGTCTGAATAAAACCATTCTCTGATTCAGAATCTTCCAATTGACGATTTACTGCGCTTACAATACCAGTTGTTACTGACTGTCCATAACCAAGAGCATTACCGATTGCCACAACCTGCTGACCAACTTTCAGAGAATCTGAATCACCAACCTGAGCTATTTTAATCTGTGACATGGTGTCTTCGGAAATATCAGAAAGGTTTACAGCAATCACAGCCAGATCATTGTCCGAATCTGTTCCCTTTACAACCGCTTCATAGGCCTGATCATCAATAAAACATGCTGACAGGGTATCTGCATTTTCTACAACATGATTGTTCGTCACAATCAGAAGTTCTTTGTCATTCTGTCCGATGATAATACCTGACCCCCGGCTTTCCACTTCCTGTTCCTGAACACCGGAACTTCTCCCGAACATACTGAAATAAGACTGCACTTCCTGAACAGATTTATTGGTAATAGCAACAATAGATGGCATTGAACCCTCAGCAATGTCCGACACATCCAGTGACTGGCTGTCAGCCGTGCCATCATTTGTCGATGTTGCTGTCTGCAGGGTAGTTGATTTTTCTTTTGTCTCTGTTCCTTCCGCCGAAGCACTCACCGACTGATTTTCTGTTTTATTCACAGTTGCACCACTCGCATAAGCTATACCTGTAAATACACCACCTGCAATACCTCCGAACAAAACGGCACTCAATGCAATCGCACCGATTTTTTTTGCCAGTTTTTTCATATTCGAATTGTCGTGATGTTTTCCTCCGTCCGGCTGATATACCGGCTGATTCTCATTTTGGTTCCATGGATAGTTTTCATATTCTGACATAACACATTCCTCCCATTCATTTTCATATATAAATCAAATCTTATTTCCTTTCTTCATGGGTACAGTATATAAATTCTTTGTGGTGAAATTGTTATAAAAATATGTTTATTCTGTGAAACCTGCTTTTAAAGATCCATAAAATCCGCTTTTCGAATCTGACCCAACTGTGTTATAATAAGAAAAAGTCTCGTTTTGCGAGATTCTCTGCATAAGGACATACAGACAAATAAAAAGGAGGACATCATCATGCAGAAAATAACTAGTTTTACCATAGACCATCTGAAACTCCAGCCCGGTGTATATGTATCACGGAAAGATCCGGTGGGAGATTCTCTTATTACTACTTTCGACATTCGTATGACCTCTCCCAATGAAGAACCGGTCATGAACACTGCAGAAGTTCACGCAATTGAACATCTCGGTGCCACATTTTTGCGTAACCATAACAAATTTGGTTCTAAAATTATCTATTTTGGTCCCATGGGCTGCCGTACCGGATTTTATCTTCTTCTTGCCGGTGACTATGAATCCAAAGATATTGTCCCTCTTCTCACAGAAATGTTTACTTTTATCCGGGATTATAAAGATGAAATCCCAGGAGCTTCTGCGAAAGACTGTGGTAATTATCTCGACATGAATCTCCCCATGGCAAATTATCTTGCGAACCGTTTTCTCACAGAAGTACTCACCGACATCAAACCGGATCGTCTTGTGTATCCTGAATAACAGAAAAGAGTGAATCTATGAATCATGACATGAATTTATCGGAAACAATCATCGAAACATGTGACATCTGCCATCATCACCATCCCAAATTGCCTTCGGAGACCCCGGCAGATGAAATTCTCTATAAACTGGCAGATTTGTATAAAGTGTTCGGAGATCCCACCAGAATACGGATTTTGTATGCGCTTTCCGGCGGGGAATTATGTGTCTGTGACATTGCAGAATTGTTGGGAATGACCCAGAGTGCCATTTCACACCAGTTAAGGGTACTGAAACAGTCCTCTCTGGTAAAATTCAGACGTGACGGCAAAACTGTATATTACTCACTGGCTGATGCACATGTGGCTACCATACTGATTCAAGGACTGGATCATGTTCAAGAATAAAAAAGAGACTTTTAAAGTCTCTTTTTTATTCCATATTATAACTATTTTTGTCGATATGTAGAAAGAAAGTCTCCCAGTTTTCTGGTGGCTTTTTCCAGATCAGCCACTCTCGGCAGATATACGATCCGGAAATGATCCGGTGCATGCCAGTTGAATCCGCCTCCATGCACAATCAGGATTCTTTTTTCACGAAGAAGATCCAGCGCAAACTGTTCATCGTCATAAATATTGAATTTTTCCGCATCCAGTTTCGGGAAAATGTAGAATGCTGCCTTTGGTTTTTTCGCTGTCACACCCGGAATATCATTCAGGAGCTTGTAGATGCATTCTCTTTGATCGTAGATCCGTCCTCCTGGTACCAGATATTCTTTCACACTCTGATAACCGCCCAGTGCCGTCTGAATAATAGATTGTGCCGGCACATTGGAACAAAGACGCATATTGGAGAGCATCTTAAGCCCTTCAATATATCCCTCTGCCGCTTTTTTGTTACCGCTGAGTACCATCCAACCCACACGAAATCCTGCGACCATATGCGATTTGGAAAGTCCACTGAAAGTTACACAGAAAACATTTTTCGGAGCTATAGACGCAATAGATATATGCTCCAGTCCATCCATAACCAGTCTGTCATATATTTCGTCAGAGAAAATGATCAGTCCAAACTCTTCAGCCAACTTTACAATTTCCTCGAGAATTTCTCTCGAATACAAAGCACCTGTTGGATTGTTCGGATTAATAATAACTATGGCTTTTGTTTTATCCGTAATCTTATTTCTCATATCCTCAATATCCGGATACCAGTCAGATTCTTCATCACAAATATAATGTACTGCCTTTCCGCCTGCCAACGTAGCCGTTGCAGTCCAAAGTGGATAATCCGGAGCGGGGATCAGGATTTCATCTCCATCATTTAACAATGCCTGCATACAAAGGTTAATCAATTCACTGACGCCATTACCGGTATAAACATCTTCCATCGTCACATCCGGAATTTTCTTAAGCTGGCAATATTGCATGATTGCCTTTCTTGCCGAAAAAAGTCCCTTGGAATCAGAATATCCCTGACAATCCCAGAGAGACTGACGCATATCCAGAATCACTTCCTCAGGAGCATTGAAACCGAAAGGTGCCGGATTCCCGATGTTAAGCTTCAGGATATTCAGCCCATTCGCTTCCATCCTGGCCGCCTCCTCAACCACTGGTCCTCTCACATCATATAATACATCGTCCAGTTTGGAAGATTTTTCAAATGTCCTCATATTCATTGCCTCCATTTCCTATCAGTTTTTATTCTGCCTTTAAGTTTATCATTTCAAAGACAGAAAATCAATGAAAAAGAATCCTGCCCTGAGGGCTTTTATAAGCCATTTATGATAATGTCTCAGTATACCACATATGAAAATGTCCCAGATGTGGTAAAATATCCTCCGTGCGACTTATAACGAACAGGAG
>SFQZ01000173.1 GCA_004562915.1 bacterium | reverse complement strand
AATACTCCGTGTCACGGAAGAGGAACTGAAAAAAGTTTATACCTATGTTGAACTGAATTTTGGAAAAACATATCTTACTCCACTGGAAGAAAAGAAAATGAACTATCAGTTTTGCTGTGGGATCCATGGAGACTGCGGGTTATATTTTACAGATGGAATCCTCGCAAATCCAGTGCGCAGAAATTATCAGCTGCAATACGCAAAAAAGCAGCGGGACAAGAATAAATACGCGTATTATGACAACCATAGAATCGTAAAGAGAAATATTGAAATCTTAACGGGAATATTAAAGAAATCAATTGTTATGCGGCAGGAGATTAATGAGGTCACAGCAGATAAAGGGAGGCTGCAGCCGCAACGGCTGTGGCGTGTGGGAAGAAGCCGGGATGCGCGGTTATTTACCCAGACAGAAAAGCAGGACAGCCGGGAATTTGTGGTGGAATTGCTCATAGATGCAAGTGGTTCTCAGAGGGCAAGACAGGAAAAAGTTGTACTGCAGGCTTATATTATCATGCAGGCATTGAGCAGAGTGGGCATTCCACATAAAGTGATGAGTTTTTGTACTTTCTGGGATCATACAATTCTGCAGAGATTTCGTGAATATGATGAGGATGAGTCGGCGAATGAAAGAATATTTACCTTTACTACATCTTCCAATAACAGGGATGGTCTTGCCGTCAGGGCTGCGTCTCAAAGTCTTCTGGAACGGGAAGAGGAAAATAAAATCATGATTATTCTAAGTGACGGGCGCCCTTATGATGTAATTATGAACAGACCGAACGCACGTAATCCGGAACCATATTTTGGTGAATATGCAGTGAAAGATACAGGGGTTGAAGTGAGGAGGCTCCGTAATCTTGGAGTTTCGGTTCTTGGAGTTTTTGTAGGAGAAGAAAAAGAACTGAATGCGGAGAAAAAAATATTCGGAAAAGATTTTGCCTTTATCCGGGACATATCTAATTTTTCTAAAATTGTTGGAAATTATTTGACAAAACAGCTTGAAGAAAATTGTTAATTATTCTCATTGAATTTAACACAGGATTCTGATATAGTATTCAGGTATGTACACAATAAAGTTTCCAATGCAAGAGGAAACTTTGTATCCGCGGGCGATTTCCGATATGGAACAGGGCTGTGGAGGGCAATTGTTCCGCGAGAAAAGAAAAGGGAGAAAAGCTATGAACGAGAACAAAGAGAACTTTAAACCTTATATCAGCGCAGATAAGGTTCTCCCGGAATTTACTGTAACATCGATTCTGATGGGTATTATTCTGGCAGTTGTGTTCGGTGCAGCCAATGCTTACCTTGGATTAAAGGTTGGTATGACAGTATCTGCTTCCATTCCGGCAGCAGTTATCTCAATGGGTGTAATCCGTGTGATTTTGCGCAAAAATTCTATCTTGGAAAGTAATATGGTACAGACTATAGGTTCTGCCGGTGAATCTCTGGCAGCGGGAGCAATCTTTACCATGCCTGCACTGTTCCTTTGGGCAGAAGAAGGTAAGATCGAGATGCCTGGCTTTATGGAGATTACGCTGATTGCTTTATTTGGCGGTTTCCTGGGTGTACTTTTTATGGTACCTCTTCGTAAAGCTTTGATTGTGGAAGAGCATGGTGTACTGCCTTATCCGGAAGGTATGGCGTGTGCGGAAGTTCTGCTGGCAGGTGAGGAAGGCGGAGCAAACGCTTCCACAGTATTTGCAGGTATGGGACTGGGGGCTGCTTTCAAATTTATCGTAGATGGAATCAAGCTGGTTCCGTGTGATATTGATACTCCTCAGTTGAATGGATATGCAGGACAGATTGGTGTTGAGATTTACCCGGCTCTGATCGGAGTTGGTTATATCTGCGGACCGTCCATTTCTTCTTATATGTTTGCCGGCGGTATTATCGCATGGTTGGTTCTGATTCCGGCTGTTGTATTCTTTGGCGGTAATGTTGATTTTGAGACTCTGGGCAATGCAAATCTGGCAGGTATGACAATCGGACAAGTATATGCTGAGAACGGTGCAGGTGCGATCTGGTCCAATGTTATCAAATATGTGGGTGCAGGTGCGATTGCTACCGGTGGTGTGATTAGCCTGATTAAATCTCTCCCACTGATTGTTAAGACATTCGGCGGAGCTATGAAGAGCCTGAAAAATACATCCGGCGGTACAGAAATACGTACAGACCGTGATGTGAAGATGCCGTTTGTTCTGGGAGCAATCCTGGTTCTTATCATTCTGATCTGGCTGGTACCGGTAGTACCGGTAAATCTGCTGGGTGCAGTTTTGATTGCAATATTTGGTTTCTTCTTTGCTACTGTATCTTCCAGAATGGTTGGTCTGGTAGGAAGTTCCAACAACCCGGTTTCCGGTATGGCGATTGCTACTCTTCTGATGGCAACATTCGCATTGAAAGCTACAGGAAACACAGGTATGGCAGGTATGACCGGAGCTATCGCTATTGGTTCTATCATCTGCATTGTAGCTGCTATTGCAGGTGATACCTCTCAGGATTTGAAGACAGGATATATTGTTGGAGCAACTCCGGCTAAACAGCAGACAGGTGAGTTGATTGGTGTGCTTGCATCCGGACTGGCTATTGCTGGTGTGCTGTCTCTCCTGAATAAGGCATGGGGATTTGGTTCTGCTGAGATTCCTGCACCTCAGGCAACTCTGATGAAGATGATCGTTGAGGGTATCATGGATGCAAAACTTCCGTGGGTACTGGTATTTATGGGTGTATTCCTGGCTCTGGCACTGGAAATCCTTCGTGTTCCGGTTATGCCGTTTGCAATTGGTCTTTATCTGCCGGTACAGCTTTCTGCCGGTATCATGGTTGGTGGTGTCGTTCGTCTGGCATTGGATAAGATGAAGAGCAAAAAAGAAGAAGAGAAAAAACAGATTATCAGCAATGGTACTTTGTACTGTGCAGGTATGATCGCAGGTGAAGGTCTCGTTGGTATTCTGATGGCCTTCTTTGCAATCATCAAGATCGGTGAGAATTCCATCGGAGATATGATCGGAGGAATCATTAATCTCAGCGGTGCTGCAGGAAATATCGTAGGGCTGATTGTTCTTGCATTGATGGTTCTGAGCCTGTTGAAATTCTCTCTGTGGAAAAAGACAGACAAATGAAAGATAAAAGAAATTATCTGGACTTTGTTCCGGTAAGAAATCCATCTCTGCCATGGAGCAAGGATGAAGAAGAAATTGTCACTGTAGATGTGACACATCGTGGGATTGCAGCAAAGATTGCGCAGGTAGCATTCAATCGACCAAAAGTGAGTCACATCAAGCTGGATTGCTTTGGAAGCTTTGTCTGGCAGCAGATCGATGGTGAACAAAATATTTATCAGATCGGACAGAAAGTAAAAGATCGATTTGGTAAAGAAGCGGAGCCTCTTTATGAAAGGCTGATAACATTTTTCCGTACCCTGGCGGAGAATAAATATATCACTTATAGGAAATAAAAATAAAAAGAGCTGTTGCTTTCCGTGTAAGACTGGGAGCACAGTTCTTTTGTGTTTTACGGATATGTTAGTGGGCTAAAGTGTTGAAGCAAACAAGAAAGGTGGAAGTGTTTTATGTGGAATAAGAAAAGCTGGATTATGGATTATTTGTTAATATTTGTGGGTACTGCGCTGATGTCCATAGCTCTGAATTCTGCTTTTGATATGAACGGTCTGGTGGATGGCGGCTTCAGCGGTATTGCAATTATTGTGAAGTCATTGACAGATAGTTGGTTTGGCGGAGGAATTCCTCTGTGGCTGACGAACCTTGTGCTGAATATTCCTATGTTTTTTCTGGGAATTAAGATTAAGGGAATCCGGTTCCTGGCGAAAACGATATGGGGAACATTTTCGCTGTCGTTCTGGCTGTATGCCATGCCGATATTCCCAATCGTAAAAGGTGATTTGTTTCTGGCAGTAATCTTTGGTGGAGTACTTCAAGGAGTGGGAATCGGCCTGGTATTCCTGGGAAAAGGAACTACAGGAGGAACCGATATGGTTGCTGTTTTGATCCAGCATTATGTAAAACATTTGTCGGTTGCGCGGATCATGCAGCTTGTAGATGCTCTGATCGTGGCGGCAGGGGCTTTTGTATTTGGACCGAAGAATGCACTTTATGCCATTGTTGCGATTTTCATCGTTGCAAAAGTTACGGATGGTCTATTGGAGGGAATGAATTATGCAAAAGCAGTATATATTATTTCAGAACATGCGGATGAACTTTCGAAAGAATTAATGAGTGAGCTTGACAGAGGAGCGACTGGAATCCCTGTAAAAGGAATGTATGAGGGGAAAGATAGAATGATGCTTTTTTGCATCATTGGCAAAAAACAGATCGTCAGGCTGAAAGAAATCGTTGTAAGAATAGATCCAGGAGCTTTTTTGATTGTTACGGATGCGAGAGAAGTGCTGGGAGAAGGATTTATCGAAAATTATACTTCATGAAAAAATATTGAGAAAATGTTAGGTTAAATGACAAAGTAAATGCAACTTTGTCAAAGTAAATGCAACAGGTACAGCCACATTTGGGAAAAATTAGAGAATGTGGCTGTATTTTTATGC
>SFQZ01000172.1 GCA_004562915.1 bacterium | reverse complement strand
GGATGGATACAGAAGAAAATGAAGGCTATATACAATGTGAAAAACTTGCATTGTTAGATATGACGCTTCGCGGTTACAAGAAAGTAGATAGATTGCCAAAAGAAGTGTTGAGAAGTGCAGGAGTCACATTGAATGAGTTTTTGGATGTCACGGTATCAAATGGTGTAATCACTTTGGTGAAACCATTTCTTCATAAAACTTTGGAAGAGAGAGCCGCTGAGTTTGATGGAAAGCTAATGCTTGATGGCGAATATGATTGGGGTGAACCTGCCGGAAGAGAGGTATGGTAATGGAATTTTTACATCAAGGAGATATTCTCAAGATTGAAAAAATAAAACATCCCGTATTGGTGGTTAGTAAGGGGATGGATACAGAAGAAAATGAAGGCTATATACAATGTGAAAAACTTGCATTGTTAGATATGACGCTTCGCGGTTACAAGAAAGTAGATAGATTGCCAATTTCAGAAATGATTAACGTATCTGATGCTATTCAGGGAATTTTTGAATACATTTGATGATGAGAAATCTAGTATGAGAAAGATTTGAATTGACCAGGGGATTGTGATAGGTGGTAGGTGCAGAGCAAATAAGATAAAATATCACGGAGGTACTTATGGCGGAAACAAAAAGCAGGCGTAGATGATACGGTCTGCAAATTGATTAAAGAGTGCTATCAGTTTGAGCAACCGAAAAAGGTCAACCTTGTCAAAAGTGAGGAGATTACAACTATAAGAGAAATAATAAGCAGAATTGATGGAGAAGGTATTCTGGTTTTATGTGAAAGATAAAGGAGAAAAATGCTAGTTAAGTTTTATGATAAGATTGATGATGATTTGTTGAAATTTGCTGTTATAATTTCC
Organism: bacterium; assembly: GCA_004562915.1. GTDB lineage: Bacteria > Bacillota > Clostridia > Lachnospirales > Lachnospiraceae > Oliverpabstia. The sequence continues at coordinate 4,078 of SFQZ01000172.1, read as the reverse complement.
AAATCAAATAGTAAATGGGTGTTTTGTAAACATAGAGATAGAGATACTTATGAAGTACCAGGTGGTCATAGAGAAGCTGGAGAGTTAATTGAAGATACAGCCAGGAGAGAGCTGAAAGAAGAAACTGGGGCACTTGAGTTTTCAATAACCCCCATTTGCGTATATTCTGTTACAGGGAAAAATAGAGTAAATGATACAGGCGAAGAAACATATGGAATGCTGTATTTTGCAGATATAACAGAGTTTGAAGAAGAATTGCACAGTGAAATGGAAAAGGTGGTCTTGCTGGATGAATTACCAGATGAATGGACTTATCCGTTGATTCAGCCGTTACTGATTGCGGAGTATGAGAGAAGAAAGTAAATTCGAATTTATTTGGTTTTGCCGGATAGAGGTGACTTTTTATGAATTGATCGGAGATTTTCTTCTTCAGATGAAGCAGAAATAGGTGGTTGAAAGGAATTTGTTTTAAGTGTCCTTCCATCCACCTTAAACCCAACAGGCGGCTATCGCTCAGAAGTTGTACACTGTTGGTGATAGGAATAAGAAATTAAATAGTTAAAAAAGGAACTTCCATTGCACTTATTTTGCGTGGGAGTTTTTGACATACATATGGAGTTTGGCATATGCGCTTTTCCGATTGTATGAAATAATCGAAAAATATTTATTTGACTCAGTTCTTGCGTATTTGACAATGATATACTATTATAGAAAAGTAATATATTTACATAAGTAAGGAGAGAGTAAAGTGAATAACGTAGAAAACAAAGGAGCGGAGTATGATTTTTATGGGAAACTTCCTCTTAAAAAAGCAATTCCGTTGGGTCTTCAACATGTTTTGGCAATGTTTGTAGGTAACCTTACGCCGCTGCTTATTATTACGGGAGCATGTGGGCTGGTAGGTGCTGAATTTGCGGATCTTCAGGTAGAACTGCTGCAGAATGCAATGATCGTGGCTGGTATTGTCACGCTGGTTCAGCTTTATGCAATCGGACCAATCGGAGGGAAGGTGCCGATCATCATGGGTACCAGTTCCGGATTCATAGGAGTATTTAATAGTGTGGTAGGTGTCATGGGAGGCGGTGTAGCTACGTATGGTGCCATCATGGGAGCCTCTGTTCTGGGCGGTTTGTTTGAAAGTGTGCTTGGATTTTTGATCAAACCTTTGAGAAAATTCTTCCCGGCAGTCGTGACCGGAACGGTAGTACTTTCCATCGGATTGTCATTGATCGGAGTGGGTGTCAATTCATTTGGAGGAGGAAATAATGCGAACGACTTTGGTTCTGTAGAGAATCTGCTTCTGGGATTCCTTGTGCTGGTGGTGATTATTATCCTTAAACATGGAACGACCGGAATGACCAGCGCGTCCTCCATTTTAATTGGAATTATCGTAGGTTACATAGCAGCGGCCATCATGGGAGCTGTACTTCCGCACACCGCTGTCAATGCTGAGGGTGTGGAGTATACGAAGGCATGGGTGTTGAATTGGGATAAAGTAGCGCAGGCAGAATGGATCGCACTGCCGTCTTTGCTCCCGGTAAAGTTGAGATTTGATCTTCGTGCGATTATTCCTGTCCTGATCATGTTCGTTGTGACGGCCGTGGAGACGGTCGGCGATATTTCCGGTGTTATGGAAGGCGGAATGGGAAGAGAGGCGACAGACAGTGAGCTTTCCGGAGGTGTGGTATGTGACGGAGTCGGCTCCAGTTTCGCAGCGCTTTTTGGAGTGCTTCCGAATACTTCTTTCAGCCAGAATGTCGGTCTGGTAACGATGACGAAGATCGTAAACCGCGGTGCTCTTGCAATCGGTGCGTTATTTTTGATTCTTTGCGGACTGTTCCCGAAACTGGCAGCGCTGATCTCCATTATGCCGCAGAGTGTCCTGGGAGGTGCAGCTGTTATGATGTTCTCATCCATTGTCATTAGTGGTATTCAGCTTATAACAAAAGAGACGTTGACGATGCGGAATATTACTATCGTATCGGTTGCATTGGGATTGGGATATGGAATTGGTGTGAACAGCGGCATTTTATCGCAGCTGCCGCAGGCACTTCAGCTTGTGTTCGGCGGATCCGGAATTGTACCGGCTGCGATTATTGCGATTGTTTTGAATATTGCACTTCCAAAAGAAAAGGAAGTATAAAACAGAAGATGTGGCCTTTGGTAAAAGGACGTGAATACAGCATCCGCAGGTGCCTACCTCCGGATGCTGTATCCGCGTCCGCCCACATAATTTACCCCATTAATCACCGTAAAAGCATAGGGGTCTACCGTATAAATCATTTTCTTAACAGAACTGACTTTATTATAAGGCAGAATAGTCAGTATGACTTTTGCTTTCTCTTTTTGATATCCGCTTTCAGCATTTAATAATGTAACTCCGGTATCAAATGTCTTCAGCAGATGTTCACGGATCGTCTCGCGTTCTTTTGAGAAAATCAACAGCTGTACTTTGGATTCACCCTGTGTGATGATTTTGTTTACCATGATGCTGCTGCACAGAATGACGACAATTCCGTAAACCGTTGAAAGAAGCGGTTTGGATACGGATTGATACAAAATGATCACGAAATCACAGACGTACATGACTGAAGATACCGGAATCTGGAATTTTTTGTTGAGGACGACTCCTAAAATATCAAAACCGCCGCTGGAACCATTTGCACGGAGAATCAGACCGGAGCCGATACCTAAGAGACAGCCTGCGAGCAGACTGCTCAGGAAAGGGTCGGCGGACAGCGCGTCGAATATTGTGATTCTGCCGAATAGTTCAAGAAGAGTCGGGAACAGAAAGGTCATGATCAGAGTCTTGAAAATGAACTCTTTTCCGGCAAAGATCCATCCCAGTGCAAAAAGAATCAGGTTGATGGCGAGTACGATCCAGGATAAAGGCAGGTTCATAAAACCAGACAGTATGACGGAAAGACCGGTCACACCGCCTGCCACAAAGCCCTGTGGAAGGACGAAAAGGCCAAATGCGGCAGCGGTCAGGGTCCCGCCGAAAATGATCATAATATAAGAAATAAATTTATTTTTCATATTTTTTACCTCCGGGCACTATTATAAAAGTAATGTGTCCGGAAAACTGTAGCGTATGCTACAAATAAGCTCCGTTTTTGAGGATTTGATATAAACCGTTCCGATCGGTGATCATAATTTTACCATAGTGGCTTTTCAGAAGGCCCTGATCGGCAAAAGCGGAAAGAACCCTTGATACGGTTACCCGGTTCAGACCCAGAGTTTCTGCGATTTCGGCGTGTGTATAAGGAAGGACATTGTCCAGAATTCCTTTGTCCCGGTTGGGGGAAGCCGTCTCTTCCAACAGAAAACTTGCAATGCGTTTTCGGCTGTCGTAGTTGGTGAGGCGGTATATCTGTCTTGAAAGATGATTACACGTCTCGCTTAAATGCTGGAAAAGGAGAACCATCAATTCGGGCGTTTCGCGCAGCAGTGGGATCAGGTCGGAGACCAGACAAGTGGCAAGGCGTACCTCGGTAACTGCGGCAACACTGGTTGGGCGAACATGATCACTCAGAAAAGAGGATTCGCCGAATATACGGCCTTTTTCCAGAATCTCCAGAGTCGTTTCACGCCCGGAAGAAGAAAGGGTATATACGCGGACTCTGCCTGATAGAATCAGGTATAAATAGTCGGCGGAATCATTTTGAAGATAGATAAATTCGCCTTTTTGATAGGTCTTCTGTGAGCCGATCGTACAAAAGATATCAAAGTATTTCTCGAGTATTTTAATCATAAGCGTTTCCTTTCCGGTATCAATATAATAGAATAATATGTATTTATTATAACAGATGGCTGATAAGAAGTGTCCGGGAAAATAAAAGATATTTGGATGGTGACAAAGAACGCGTGAAAAGTGTGTGGAAGAAACATGTGAAAAAAAGATGATGAATGTTGACGTAATTGAAAAATATGGTGTATAATAATCGCATCAATTGATTGCCAAACCTGCTGAAAGGCAGGGACGGAAAGCTAAGCGTCTAAGCAAGAAATGATGTATGATAGGCTGGCTGCAACGAAATGGGTTGCAGCCGGCTTTTTGTTTTGAAAGAAGACAAGA
>SFQZ01000037.1 GCA_004562915.1 bacterium | reverse complement strand
ATAACTTATCAACAATCAACTAAATACGAGCGGCCGTTCTGCTCCGCATAGCGGCCGTTGAAAAACGCATTTGCGACCGCCAGAGGGCGCAAACTGCAATTTTGTGCATATTCTATTTAACTTATTCCATGGATTTTCAGAACCTGTTTTTCTTATAATTGTTGCTTGTATGAGTGAAAAAGAGATTTGAAACATAATAATCGTATTATTTGATCTTGGCATCATTATTTCTGAAAAAAATGAAAATAAAATTTATTGTTAATTACCAATAAATATTTAAAATGGGAGAGAATTGTACAAAGTGCACAAAAAAAAGGAAAGAAAATCCAACATTACTGACTATTCTTGAAAATGATTTTTGTGCAAGTTATAATTACCGCAGATGTCAAAATGTAGCAACTTTCCGGATTAAGTTTTGTAGACATTGTTTTCACAGGGTTTTGTGGCCAGAAAAAATCCTGCACAAGATAACAAAAATGGAGGTCAGATTATGAGGGATTTGAGCAAGTACAAAGGCATTATACCTGCATTTTATGCATGCTATGATGAGGAAGGTAACGTTAGTCCTGAGAGGGTGCGCAGGCTGACAGAATACTTTTTGGAAAAGAACGTGAAAGGCGTATATGTAAACGGATCTTCGGGTGAGTGCATTTATCAGAGCGTTGAAGAGAGAAAAATCATTCTTGAAAATGTAATGAAAGCAGCCGAAGGAAAGCTTACAGTGATAGCTCATGTAGCATGTAATAATACTGCGGACAGTATGGAGCTTGCCAGACACGCACAGTCACTGGGTGTGGACGCAATTGCGGCAATTCCTCCGATCTATTTTAAACTTCCGGAATATGCGATTGCACAGTATTGGAATGATATCAGCAGTGCTGCACCGGATACGGATTTTGTGATTTACAATATTCCTCAGCTTGCCGGAGTTGCTTTAACACCTGCTCTTTTTGCTGAGATGAGAAAAAATCCCAGAGTTATAGGTGTGAAAAATTCTTCTATGCCTGTATATGATATTCAGATCATGAAACAAAGAGGCGGAGAAGATTACGTTATTTTCAATGGCCCGGATGAACAGTTTATAAGTGGTCGTGTGATTGGTGCGGAAGGGGGAATCGGAGGCACTTATGGCGCAATGCCGGAACTTTTCCTGAAGATGGATGAGCATATCAGAGAAGGAAAAATAGAGGAAGCCCGTTGTATTCAAAATGTGGTCAATGAAATTATAGAACTGCTGTGTTCGGCACATGGAAATATGTATGCGGTAATAAAAGCTGTAATTAAAATAAACTCGGGTATTGAGATTGGAAGTGTCAGAAAACCGCTTGCTGCCCTGGCAGATCATGATATGAGAATTGTCGAAGAGGCGGCTCTGAAAATCCGGAAAGCAATAGAGGAATATGCATAATGAAAAAGTATGCGTGTCTTGATATAGGCGGAACCGCTATTAAGTACGGGATCATCAATGAGAATGGCTGTATTATGGAAAAATGCAGTATGGTGACAGAAGCAGAAAAAATATTACAGACGGCCATTGCCATTGTAGAGCAGCTTAGTAGCAGCCATGAAATTTGCGGGATATGTATTTCGACAGCCGGAATGGTTGATCCGCAAACGGGGGAAATTATTTACTCTGGTCCGACGATTCCCAATTATAAAGGAACGCGCCTGAAGAAAACGATGGAAGAATATTTTGGATTACCCTGTGAAGTAGAAAATGATGTGAATTGTGCGAATCTTGCAGAGTTTTTTTCAGGCGCTTCTGTAGGAAGTGACACTTCAGTAATGCTGACGATAGGTACCGGGATCGGCGGAAGTTTTATCATCGGTGGAGAACTTTATCGTGGATATACAAACAGCGCTTTTGAAGTTGGATATATGCATATGGAAGGCGGTGATTTCCAGACACTTGCATCTGCCAGTACACTTACTTCTAAAGTTGCGAAACAAAAGCGGGAACCGGAGAGTTCATGGTCGGGTGTTCGAATTTTTGGAGAAGCAGAAAAAGGAGATGCCATATGTTGCCGGGCGATAGATGAGATGGTAGATATCTTGGGAAAAGGAATTGCCAATATATGCTATGCCGTGAATCCGCAGGTGGTAGTGCTTGGCGGAGGAATCATGGCACAGGAAGCTTTTTTGAAAGACAAAATTGAAAAATCTGTCAGGAAGTATTTGTTGCCGATTCTTGCGGATAATACAAAGGTTTTATTTGCAAAGTATAAAAATGATGCGGGTATGCTGGGTGCATTTTATCATTTTTGTCGCTGCAGGAATATAAAAGGTGAGTAGAGTACATGAAAAAAAATTATGATAAATCGGTAGTTCAGATTATTGAATCTAAATATGACAGTTTTACAGCCACAGAAAAAGCAATTGCAGATTATTTTATTGGTAATTCTGAAAAAACAGATTTTTCTGTAAAGGCTGTCGCTGCACGGCTATACGTATCCAATGCATCTCTTTCACGTTTTGCAAAGAAATGTGGGTATAAGGGATATCGTGAATTTATATATGAGTATGAAGCATCCTTTATGAAAGAAAAAGCCATGGAAAACGGCGGTACGGAAGCGGTTTTTACAATCTATCAGGATTTGTTGAACAGATCTTTCAGTCTGATTGACGAGGTTCAGATCGTAAGAGTTGTCAAATACATAAATAATGCGGAACGGGTATATGTCCTGGGAAAGGGAAGTTCCGGGCTTTCCGCTTCTGAAATGGAAGTGCGTTTTGTACGTGTCGGTGTCAATATAGATTCACTGGTGGATCCTGACAGAATGCGGATGCAGACGGTCTTCTGGAATAACCATAATCTGGTGCTTGGAATCAGTATCAGCGGGAATGCGGCAGATGTGTTGTATGGATTGAAAGAAGCACATCAGCGCGGAGCAAAAACAGTGCTGTTGACCACGAAACACGATGAGTCCTTTCATGAATATTGTGATGAAGTTTTGCTGATGCCGAATATAGGCCGTTTGGATCGCGGAAATCTGATTTCGCCTCAACTTCCGGTTTTAATATTGATTGACGTTTTGTATTTTGGTTTTGTCAAGACAGATAAAGTTTCAAAAGAAAATCTTCATAATGAAACTGTATGGTCATTATGTAAAAGAAATAAGGAGGTGTGAGATGATCGAAAAAGTGGAAGCATTAAAGGGAAAATTGATCGTGTCCTGTCAGGCTTTGGAAAATGAACCGTTACATTCTTCTTTCATTATGGGACGAATGGCGCTGGCTGCAAAAGAAGGCGGAGCTATGGGGATAAGAGCCAATACGAAAGAGGACATTAAAGAAATTCAGGCAAATGTAGATTTGCCCATTATCGGAATTGTGAAACGTAATTATGAAGGAAGCAAAGTTTATATTACTCCAACCATGAAAGAAGTAGATGAATTGATGGAAGTTGCACCCGAAATTATTGCTGTAGACGCGACAGGTGCATTGCGTCCGGGAAATATCACTTTAGATGAATTTTTTCACAGCATAAAAGCCAAATATCCAAATCAGCTTTTGATGGCAGATTGTTCTACAGTAGAAGAGGCTGTACATGCAGATGAGTTGGGATTCGATTTTATCGGGACTACTATGGTGGGTTATACAGATCAAAGTAAGAATGACAAAATCGAGGCAAATGATTTTGAAATACTAAGAGTGATCCATTCAAAGGTAAAAAACAGAATCATTGCGGAAGGAAATATAAACACTCCGGAAAAGATTAAAAGAGTAATTGAACTCGGTGCGTTTTGTGTGGTAGTTGGATCAGCAATCACCAGGCCCCAGCTGATTACTAAGAAATTTGTAGATGCTCTTTAAGAAAGCGTAGGTGATTATATGACGAAAGAAAGAAGATCAGAGTTTTTCAAAATGTTGAAAAAACATCGTATGTTTTATTTGTTTTTGCTTCCTGCAGTAGTTATGGTGTTCCTTTTTAGTTATATGCCATTTTGGGGAATTCTGATTGCATTTAAGGATTTTAAGATGGCAAGAGGAATTATGGGCAGTGAATGGGTTGGACTGGAGCATTTTCGAAAACTGTTTTCAGATCCAAACTTTTACAGAGTACTGAAAAATACATTGATTATCGGTATCTCTACCCTGCTGACAACATTCCCGGTAACCATTATTTTTACGATTCTTGTAAATGAAATTCTGAACACTAAATTCAAGAAAGTGGTACAGACTGTTACCTACCTTCCACACTTTTTATCTTGGGTAGTAGTAGGTACCTTTGCATACCAGATTCTTTCTCCTTCAAGCGGTATTGTGAATACGATTCTGGTAAATCTGGGTATATTGGATAAAAGTGTTTACTTTATGGCGCAGCCGAATATGTTTGTCCCGATTTATCTGATCGTAAATCTATGGAAGGAAACAGGATATAGTATCGTTGTGTATCTGGCGGTAATTTCAGGAATCGATACGGAACAGTATGAAGCGGTATCCATTGACGGTGCGAATCGGTTCCAGAAAATTCTTTATGTAACGTTGCCGGCTATGCTGCCGACCATATGCGTTATGTTGATTTTGAATATAGGAACGATCATCACAGTAGGTTTCGATCCTATTTTCAACTTATACAATGATGCTACGTATCAGACCGCAGATGTAATTTCTACATTTGTATACCGTAAAGGTATGGTAGATGCACAGTTTGATTATTCTACGGCAGTCGGTTTGTTCCAGAATGTAGTCAGTCTGACGCTTGTATTACTGAGTAACTGGTTTGCCCGTAAGGCGAATCCGGAATACAGGGTTATTTAGTAAGGAGGGGGAGAGCAAATGAAACGTGAAAAAGAACAGGTACCAATGAGTTATCTTAAAAAGTCAACTTCAAGTAAAGTTTTCGATGTTTGCAACGCTTTGTTTATGATTGCGTTTTGTATTACCATACTCTTTCCATTGTGGGATGTAATCGTAAGGTCATTATCCAGACCTCAGGATATTTCCTATATGAGTCTGAATCTGATTCCAAAGAAAGTCACGTTAGATGCATATGAGTATTGTATGGAAAACGAAGGATTGTTCGGAGCAGTGTTTATGTCTGTTGCAAGAACTGCTGTCGGTACGGTAATTCATCTCTGCGTCGTTTCTCTGGCGGCATATGCGTTGACAAGGCCCAAGATGCCGTTCAGAAATTTGATACAGACATATTTATTAATTCCTATGTTTATGAATGCAGGTATTATTCCTGCTTATATTAATATAAAAAATCTGGGTTTGACAAACAGTTTCTGGGTATATGTACTACCTACCAGTTTTTCGATTTTCAATTGCATTATTGTACGTAATTATTTTTATTCTATTGATAAAAGTATGGAAGAGTCTGCAAGTATAGATGGAGCTTCTCAGTTTAAGATTTTCAGAAGCATCATTCTTCCGTTGTCAAAACCGGTTCTTGCCACAGTGGCCCTCTGGCAGTTGGTAGGGCAGTGGAATGCATGGTTTGATAACATGATGTACACTTCGCAGAATTCAAAATTGCTGACTCTGCAGTATATGCTCCGGCGTATGCTGGAACGACTGAATACGTCCGGTTCTTCCGGAGTATCCGGTGTAGATGCTATGGGTGTAACCGTAGACGCCAGTGAAGATACTGTGAAAGCAGCCATAACCGTTATTGTAGTACTTCCGATTGTCTGTGTATATCCGTTCATACAGAAGTATTTTGTAAAAGGTATTATGGTGGGAGCTGTGAAAGGTTAGGGTCAGATGAGAAAAGAACAACTTGGAAATATTATTCTGGATTTGCCGCCTGATTTAAAAAAAAGCAATCCAAGAAACAGTGAAGGAGCGTTTCTGCAGCTTACGGACGGACAAATTATTTTTATCTATAGTAAATTTAAGGGTGATAGCAGTGCGGATTATGCAACTTCTGATTTGACACTTTTACGGTCAACAGACGGTGGAGATACATTTGTTGATGAACAGACGGTCACTACCTGTGAGGGTGAAGGTGGCGTAAATGTAATGTCCCTCTCTCTGGTTGAGATGGGAAATGGAGATATCGGTTTATTTTATCTGGTGAGAACGACCTATACGTTGCTTCAAATGTTTTTGAAGCGTTCCTCCGATGGCGGTCACACATGGAGTGAAAGAGTACTTTGTACACCTTGTGAAGGTTTCTTCGTTGTTAACAATGACCGGGTTATCCGACTTTCCGATGGAAGAATTATAATTCCGGCTGCAAGACATGCAGCCGGATGGAGTGACAGGCCGGATAGTGGCAGGGAATACTTTGACAGTCGATCAGAAGTGGTATTTTTCTATTCTGATGATGACGGATATACATGGAGGCAGTCAGCGGATAAGTGTTCTATACCTTATCATTCTTATAATAACGCCGGATTACAAGAACCCGGTCTGATTGAATTGTCAGACGGAATTCTCTGGGCATGGGCGAGGACTGAGTTGGGTCGTCAATATGAAATGTTCTCTTTGGATAACGGAGAACATTGGACACCTCCACAACCTTCCCGCTTTACCTCCCCCAACAGTCCTCTGTCCATGAAAAGAGATGCTTCCGGAAGGATTTATGCCATCTGGAATCCGATACCGGAATATAATGGCAGACAGCAGACGGGCTATTTTACCGGAGGAAGAACCCCTTTTGTGATTGCAGTCAGTGATGACAATGGAAAAACCTTTTCAGAACCGGTGGCTTTTGAAGATGATGAAACATGTGGGTATTGCTATTGTGCAATTTATTTTACAAATGATAAAATGCTGCTTTCTTATTGTGCCGGAGGGGCAGAAGAAAGATCCTGTCTGGCAAAGACAAGACTGCGAGGCATTCAGCAGGAAACGCTTAAAGAGCTGTTTCCTGTGAAATAATACGGTAACATAAAAATTGTTCTCTAATCAAAAAGTAAGCTTTTAACCATGGTATTTTTGAAGAAGTGAGTGATTTTTATAATGAAATTATATTTCTAAATTAAAAAGGAGAATAATATGAAGAGAAGAGTAGTAAGTTTATTCCTGACGACTACGATGCTTGCTATGACAGTACTGTCCGGCTGTGGAAAAGGATCCACTGCTGCGTCAGATGGTTCGGCAGATGGCAATCTTGAAGATTTTTATGAGATTACTTATACGGGCTATTGGTCTGATGATACGTATGAAGATGAAAGCTACGTGGAAAATATGTTGGAAGATGCTCTGAACATTGAGCTTGAGGTTGTAACAACAGACAACAGTAATTTAGATTCTTTGCTTGCAACCGGCCAGATGCCCGACTGTATGTGGTGTGATAAAGAGGTGGCTTTTATGCAGGATCAGGAACTGATCAGAAACATTCCTGTATCCATGGTGAAAGAATACGCACCTTCTTTTATAAAATATTTTGATGAAAATCCGTTGCTCTATGATTACGTACTGGATCCCGAGAATCCGGAAGAATTTACATGTCTGAGAGGTATTACTTTGCAGTTTGTAGATTATTACCTTCCAAATGATTATTACAGATACGACTGGATTCAGAATTTGGGAATCGATCTCGGGGTGGAAGTTGAGCAGGTTGCTGACAGAGTATACGCTGCTTCGGATGGTATTGAGCTCAGTAAATTTATCGAAATTATGGATGCGTTTGTCAATCAGGATCCAGATGGGGATGGACAAAAAAATACTTATGGTGTAACTGCTCCGAACTTACAGCAGAGTGTATTCTATTCTGCATACGGATTCCACAACGGTGTAAATGAAGTAAATGGCGAAGCAGAACAGTATTATGTAATGGATGAATTTAAGGAATATCTGAAAGGCTTTGCGGAAATCTATAAAAATGGACTGATCGATCCGGAAATTATCGAAGATAACAGAAAGCTTTCCTGGGATAAAGTAAATACCGGAAAAGCCGGATACTGGATCACATCCACCAATTCCCTGAATTCATGGGCATCTGACAGACCTCCGTTAACATTGCTGAGCGCGGATCCGGAAGCAACGATCCTGCTTACACCTGGTATTAAACCGGACGGTGGAGAAGTGCAGACAGTGACCAACTCTTCTCCGGCTTATGGTTATTTCTATGTAAATGCCAACGTGGATGATGAGAAACTGGCCAGAATCCTTCAGTTTGTAGAATATGCGATCTTTGGTAATGGAGACGATTCCTTCAAAGCATCCCTCTTCTATGGAGAAGAAGGTGTTGACTGGGAATGGGGCGAAGATGGAAAACCTGTTAAAATCAATACGCTTGCATCCGGTGAAAAGGGAACATGGACTTTCAGCCAGCATGGACAGGATGAGAAAGTCACTCAGTGGACTGGTGAAGAAGAAGTCTTTGCAGCAGGCGGTAAGTATTGGTCCGCAAATCAGGATGGAATCTGGATGAAATGGCAGGGTGTTCAATATAAAGAAGACATTGCAAATGAAACGGATTTTGCTGCGATTAAGACAGAAGTCAATACAGATATTGAGGCATATGTAAAGAATTATATTGCCCAGTCAGTTCTCGGTCAGATTGACGTGGATGCTACCTGGAACGATTATCTGGAAGAACTTGATCGATTGGGATATAACGAAATGATGAGCGAACTGGATAAAGTTGAACCACTAGAAGATATGATTGCCGGAAAATAATATTGATCAATTTGCGCCTTGTAGTATATTACAAGGCGTAAATTTTCATCAAAATTGAGGAGTAATTGAGATGATAGTAGATACCATAGGAAACGCAAAACTGTATCAGGGAATAAATTCCGGAGTTGACAGGGTTTTGGAGGCTGTAACGATTTATACGCCGGATAATTATCCCGTCGGAAGAATTCCTTTAGACGGAGAAAATTTGTATATGAATCTGGAAATGTATCAGACTCATAGCAGAGAAGAGGGCACAGCGGAGGCACATCGTAAGTACATAGATGTTATGTATATCGTAGAGGGTGTAGAGACAATATATGTTAAATCTGTTGATCGGTTGCGAAACATCAGAATAAATTATAATGCTGAGAAAGATTTACTTCTTGCTGATATCGATGAGGATACGATTGCGGTCAGACTGGAAGCGGGGAGTTTCATTGTACTGTTTCCGCAGGATGCTCATGCGCCGGGTTGTCATGCCGGTTCCAGCGGAAAGGTCAGAAAAATAGTAGGGAAAGTACGGATTTTGCCGGAAGGATAAAAAATGTGACAATATCATATATAGAAAAGACAGGGGAAAAGATGAAATATTACGAAAAAACAAAACCCAAAGATGGAATGAATAAGAATGGACAGCCGATTATGGCTGGAAATGGGGGAAGTAAAAATTTCCGAATTCCTTGTATGATAACATTAAGTGACGGAACTGTTGTTGCGGCTGCAGATGTAAGATGGGATGCGGAAGCAGATGGAGGCGGCATTGATATTATCGTTTCCAAATCAGAGGATATGGGAAAGACCTGGAATTATACTTTTGCTGATTATCTGGGGGATCATGGAAATATATATCACGAGGATTCTTCTACACTTATGGATCCGGCAATCGCGTCAGATGAGAATAAATTATATTTATTGGTAGATTTATTTGCAGGAGGGTATTCATCTTTTCGAAAAAATCTGAAAGATGGAAATGGATTTACGGAAGATGGTTATCTACGTGTGAAAGAAAAAAGCAATGACGAGTATACTTGTTATTTAAAAGAAAACAGGATTGTGAAACCCGATGGCACAGAAGTGGAAAATTACTATGTAGATGAATGGTTTCATATGATAGAAAATGGTGAATATAAAGGAAATTTATTCTATAAAGATATGCCATATCAAGCATATCCGACAAGTTATCTCTGTCTGACAACATCTGAGGATGGTGGGAAAACATGGTCTTCGCCGTCTTTGATTTTCGGAGTAAAAAAAGAGGAAGAGACATTTTATGGAACCGGCCCAGGAAGAGGCCTTGTGACTTCTGACGGTACATTGCTGTTTTGCTGTTATAACGATGTATATGCAAGTGTGATTTTTTCGAAGGATCAGGGAAAAACCTGGAAACGATTTGGCAATATTCCGGGCACAGAAAGTCAGCCGATCGAACTAAATGACGGGACAATCCGGATCTTTTTCAGAAACTTGCAAAATGCGATTTGCTATGCCGATGCTGTATCTGTCGGAGATACTTACAAGATTATAAAAATCGTCAATACCGGAGTGCCTAATTGTTCTTTTTGTATGGTTTCTGCCCTTGATTACTCAAAGAAAATAGAGGGAAAAGAAGCAGTTTTTGTATGCTGTCCATCGGTTGTCGGTACATGGACCGGTCGGTTGAACGGAAAAATATTTATATTTACTTTAGATGAGAAGAACAATATGACTCTCGTTGATACCTATGCAGTCAATGGTCTGGAAAAAGATGAATTTTTTGCATATTCCTGTATGACAGAATTATCGGATGGTTCCATTGGTCTGTTATATGAAGACAGCTGTATGAGCTATCAGGGAAGGCCGCAGGGCGTGGGGTATTCCCGGGTTGTATATAAAAAGATACCAATAGAGGAAATTTTACCGGGAGCTGCAATTGATTAGCAAAGCGGCAAGGGGATAATATATGCTCATCAAATTGACTCAGTTAATGTCCATCGGACAACTTCCCGGTATTATAGTTTTATTTTTTATGCCCTGGTTTTCTAATAAATTTTCAAAAAGAAATTTTATGTTGATTGGAGCAGGTCCTATGTTTGCCGGTGTTTATGCGCTGATTGCAGATGCCTGTGACTATGGAGAGTGGAAGACAGGAATTCGTTCAGAGGGGCTTTTGGCATCTTCTCAGTCTATAGGTTCCAAGATCGGTATCGGTTTCGGAAGTGCGCTCACCGGATGGATTCTTGCGTTTGCAGGCAATAATCCCAAGGAAATGATGCAGTCAGAGGCAGTCATCGATGCGATCAAATTTGATTTTTCATGGTTGGGACTGATTATCAGTGTTGTATTATTTGTCTGTGTATTATTGATGGATGTAGAGAAATATCTGCCGCAGATTCATGAAGCACTTGGGAAAGAAGAATAAAAAGATCTGAATGTTGGTTTAAGATAAGCGTAGCCCTATTCGGGACGCCAGTGATGTGCTGGTGTCTCGGACTGGGCTTTTTCTCTTTTAATACGTTGCTTTTGAACAATGAAGTGGACAATGAGGCAGCGGAGCTTTTGAAAAAGAATAGAACAAATAATTCTTGACCTTCCACCTTGTGGAAGGTGTAGATTTTAGGTAAGATATAGGAAAAACCTATGCTTTTACCCGGGTCTGGACGGAGGTGAGTTAATGAAGATTAATGAGGTTGAGCAACTGGTTGGTATTAAAAAAAAGAATATCCGTTTTTATGAAGACCAGGGACTTCTTCATCCGGAAAGAAATAAAACAAATGGATACCGAGAATATTCGGATAAAGATGTCGACTTGCTTATGAGGATTAAGCTCCTTCGAAAGCTGGCGATTCCGATAGAGGAGATCCGAAACATACTGGAGGGGAAACTGACGCTTGCAGAGTGTCTTAACAGGCATCAGATTTATCTGAACCATGAGCGTAAGAATCTTGAAAGAATTCAGGAAGTATGTGAAGAGATGGCAGGTGAATCCGTCAGTTTTGAGGAAGTGGGTACAGATCTATATCTGAATCAATTGGATGAACTGGAGAGAGGAGGGAATCGCTTTATGAATGTTGAAAATGTAGATGTCAGTAAGAAAAAGCGTGGTGCAGTCATTGCAGCAGTTGTAATGATTACGTTGATTATCCTATGGGATGTTTTGTTTTTAGTCTTGAATCTATGGGATCCTATGCCAACGCTGATTTTATTGTTGATGATTGTGCCGCCAACGATTGTTATCATAGGTGTGTTGCTGGCACTTAGAGAACGAATGAAAGAAATTGATAAAGGAGAAGACGATGAAGCTGTTAACTATTGATACAATACCAGGTAGAAAAATTGAAGCATTAGGACTTGTGAGGGGAACCACAGTACAGTCAAAGAATTTGGGAAAAGATTTTATGGCTGGAATGAAAACGCTGGTTGGTGGTGAGTTGACCGGATACACAGAAATGTTAATCGAAGCAAGGCAGATTGCTACCAAGCGTATGGTGGATGAAGCAGAGGCTATGGGTGCAGATGCAGTGGTAGGAATTATGTATGGTTCCTCTGCAATTATGCAGGGAGCAGCGGAAGTAATCGCATATGGTACTGCAGTACGTATTATTGAATAATCGGATTTGAATTGGGAGGTTAAAATGGTTTCAGTAGCATCTATTATATTTATGATTTTTGATATGCTATTAGGTATTCTGATGCCGGTTGGTCTGCTAATATTTTTTAAGATAAAATATAAAGTTTCTCTTAAGAGTTTTTTTGTCGGATGTGCTGTCATGCTGATTTTTGCACTCATACTGGAACGGATTGTTCATTCAGTAGTGCTTGGATCATCAGTGGGAAGCATCATACAGAACAATATATGGCTGTATGCAATTTATGGTGGTCTGATGGCAGGAGTCTTTGAGGAAACCGGCCGGTTCCTTTCGATGCGTTTTGTGTTGAGAAAGGAACATGACAATCCTCATAATGCCCTAATGTATGGAGCCGGTCATGGTGGCTTTGAGGCAATGATGCTTTTAACAGTTGGAATGATAAACAATCTGGTGTATTCGGTTATGATTAATCTGCGACAGACTCAGGTGTTGCTTGCACCTTTGGATGAAACAACACAAGGTGTTTTAAAGGCGGCTTTTGACACACTGATTGCAACACCTGCCTGGCATTTCCTTTTGAGTCCTATGGAAAGGATTGGTGCAATTGCTGCACAGATTTCCCTGTCGGTAATTGTCTGGTTCGGGGTTTCTGGTAAGAAATGTCGCTTACCACTGTTTCTGTTGGCAATTATTTTACATGGGGTTCTGGATGCGGTGGCTGTCATAGCTTTCAAAAGTGGAATTTCTATCATTGTGGTTGAATTACTTATCTGGGGAATGGCAGCAGTATATATTTTTCTGGCGAGAAATGTGTGGAGAAAATATAGCAGATAAGCGATATGCAGAAAATAAACGCATCGGAAACATAAGTGAAATGGAAATGTAAAAAGGACTGTTTACACATGAACAGTTCTTTCGATAAAAGATACTTAAGAAAATTGATGATGATTATCCATGGTATATTACAATAATTTTTGGAAATGGCGGGAAAAATGAAGGAAAAAAGTGGAGGAAAGTAATGTCTGAACGTGAAGTAAAATTTGAAAGAGGGCTACCGCAATCCCACTGGCTTTAGAATAAAACAACCTAAAATAATTCTTGCATATTGAGTTATAATGGGTTATAATTGCTAAATGAAAAAAGAAAATTCTTCGGGGCGGGGTGTGATTCCCCACCGGCGGTATAGTCCGCGACCCATGGTAACATGGCTGAATCGGTGAAATTCCGATACCGACAGTATAGTCTGGATGAGAGAAGAAATGCGGTATATTTATATTTTGCGTACTTTCAACCCCGGTGGAACTATCCTCCGGGGCTTTTTTATATCATAGGAAAGTCCTTTATATTTCCTGTTATGGAAAAGCGTGAAAAAGCCGCAGAGACGGAGAATTTCCTTTTAATACTATTATTAAAGGAGATTGATTGTATGAATGCAACAACAGAAACCATGAAAAAACCAAGAGTAAACAAAAGTACCAATGTGCGTACATTAGTACAGATTGCCATGTTGGCTGCAGTGGCTGCAGTATTGATGCTGGTGGAATTTCCGCTTCCATTTATCGCACCATCTTTTTATGAGTTGGATTTCAGTGAGGTGCCGGTGTTGATCGGTGCGTTTTCTATGGGCCCTCTGGCGGGTGCCGTGATTGAACTGATTAAGATTTTACTGAACTTTGTTCTGAACGGAACTATGACTGCAGGTGTGGGAGAACTGGCAAACTTCCTGATGGGATGCGCTTTCATTGTTCCTGCCGGCATCATTTATAAAAAGCATAAAACCAGAAAAAATGCATTGATTGGTATGGTGGTTGGTATAGTGTGTATGGCTGCTGCAGGCTGTATTTTGAATGGCGCGGTACTTCTTCCTGCTTACGGAAAAGCATTTGGAATGCCGATAGAGGCATTTGTGGAAATGGGGGCAGCAATTGTACCGGCTATCGACAATATATTTACTTTCTGTCTGTTCTGTGTGGTGCCGTTCAATGTGATAAAAGGTATTGTAGTTTCTGCGATAACTCTGTTATTATATAAGCATATCAGTCGGCTTTTAAAAGGAAATCATGCAGTGCAGTAAGGTATAGAATTCTCACAAGGCGGGATTGGCGTGTCCTCTCGTTCCTGTGGATGTACATAGTTTCCGTATGCCGGGACGGGAGGAAAACATGGGGAAAATAACAAAGATCATACAGGTGACGAAGAATCCCTATCTTAATTTTTACGAATTGGATACTGTGAATAAAGTTGGAAGAGAAAGTCATTATTATGTAGCTTCAAGAGCGAAGAACGAGCAGGAGCTTAAAATCCGGACAGGAGAAAATAAACCTGATGGAGTAGTGATCTACAGTCTTTATGGGGAAAAACACGACATGGTTGTGCTCATTCGCCAGTACCGCTATCCGCTTGGTGGTTATGTATATGAACTGCCGGCAGGTCTTGTAGATTCCGGCGAGGATTATCACACAGCGGCGATTCGGGAATTGAAAGAAGAGACAGGGCTGGAGCTTAAGCCGATCGTAGTGGATGAGATGTTTCAGAAACCGTATTTTACAACGGTAGGTATGACGGATGAATCCTGTGGTACCGTATATGGCTATGCTTCCGGTACGGTAAGTCAGAAGTATATGGAAGCAAGTGAGGAGATTGAGGTGATTCTCGCAGACCGTGATGAGGTAAGGAGAATACTGAAAGAAGAAAATGTGGCATTGATCTGTGCATATATGATGATGCATTTTCTACATGATGATGAGCCGTTTGATTTTCTGAAAGAAAAATAGAATGACGGAATGTATGGGAAGTGTCGGTTTATAAAAGAACCGGCATTTTTCAGTTTGTGAAATGGCTTATATCAATGCAGAAAAACAATAAATCCTTTTGACGCTATTTTTTCTCGTGTCTCCGATATTCACTGGGTGTTAACAGAAATAGTTTCTTAAATTTCTGACAAAAATATCCCGTATTTTCGAAGCAGATGTTCTGAGTGATGACAGAAATACTGGTTTCTCTCAATGTTTCATCTGTCAGGATTTTAGGATATGAATTATTGATTTTCATGATATAAAACCTCATTTTGCGATATTGTGTAAGAAAAATGCGATATAGTACATTGATATACATTTGATAATGCGATATAGTACAAAAAGATATTATAGAGAAGGAAGATTATGAAGTCAATATGATTAAGAATTATAAAAAAACACTGATTGCCTGTTATCTCGGATTTATCACACAGGCTATTGCGGCAAATTTTGCGCCACTGTTATTTTTGAAATTTCATAAGGATTATGCTATACCATTAGGAGAGATTGCACTTATTTCAACCATGTTTTTTCTGACACAATTGATCGTAGATGTTTTATGTGCAAAATATGTGGATCGTATAGGTTATCGCAAATGTGTTGTGGCATCGGAATTATGTTCTGCGGCAGGTCTGGCGGGACTGGCATTTTTGCCGGAATTGTTCCAGGATCCGTTTATCGGGATTATCATCAGTGTCATCATTTATGCAATCGGAAGCGGACTGATTGAAGTATTAGGCAGTCCAATCGTAGAAGCCTGTCCATTTGAACATAAAGAAGCGGCAATGAGCTTGCTGCATTCATTTTATTGTTGGGGCTCTGTAGGAGTTGTGGTTTTTTCTACACTTTTCTTTGCAGTGTTTGGAATTGATAACTGGAAATATCTTACCTGCATGTGGGCATTGATACCATTGTATAACACTTATAATTTTGCCACATGTCCGATTGAATACCTGACAGAAGAAGGGCAGGGCATGAAGATCAGCAGTCCGCTTCGGGTTCCGTTGTTTTGGGTATCTATTATCCTTATGGTTTGCGCCGGTGCATCGGAATTATCTATGGCACAATGGGCATCTGCATATGCGGAATCCGCTCTGGGCTTATCAAAAACCATTGGTGACTTGGCAGGTCCCTGCATGTTTGCCATAACCATGGGAATCAGCCGTGTGATTTACGGAAAATACGGGGATAAAATGGATTTGATGAAGTTCATGCTTGGTTCCGGCAGCCTGTGTCTGATCTGCTATTTTATGGCTTCTGTGTCAGCAAATCCGATGGTTGGGCTGATTGGATGCATAGTCTGCGGATTCTCTGTAGGTATTATGTGGCCGGGAACTATCAGCATATCATCAAAACAGTTACCGACCGGTGGAACAGCTATGTTCGCGCTGCTTGCTATGGCAGGAGATTTGGGTGGAGCCGTTGGACCTAGTCTTGTAGGAAATATTACCCAGCGGGCAAATGACAATCTTCAGAAAGGGATGCTTGCGGGATGCGTATTTCCTCTGGTTTTGATTATTTCGCTTTTGATTATGAAACGGCTTCGGAGGTTATATGCAGGAGGATGTGAGCAGGATTGTGGGAGATGCTTGCAGCGAAACAATCCGTAATCACTTTTGGCACCATAATCATATATATTATAATGAATAATCGGAAATGGTAATCATGTGGAAAATCAGAAAATTGATAATATATTAAACCTGGCTGTTGAGGCTACACCGGAGGAAAGAGAAAAATCTCTGGAGCTGAATGTGGGATATGATCCGAAAGATCGCCTGTGGGATGTTATTGTAAAGTACTCCGGAAACCTCAAAGATATTCCTATGAAAGGATTTCAGATCACAACGCTTTTGAACCAATATGCGGTAATACGGGTTCCACAAAGTCAGTTAGATGCTTTGGCAAATTTACCACAGATAGAATATGTGGAAAAGCCAAAGCGTCTTTTTTTTGCCCTCAGTCAGGCACGGTCGATTTCCTGTATCAATGCAGTTCAGGCTGCACCTTACAATCTGCACGGTGCCGGGATACTTGTCGCCTGTGTAGATTCCGGTATTGATTACAGTCACCCGGATTTTAGAAATCCTGATGGAAGCACACGAATTGTCAGCCTGTGGGATCAGAGTATTCAGGGTAAACCACCGGAGGGATATTTTCTGGGGACAGAATATACAGAAGAACAGATTAATGAGGCATTGGCACAAAACAGTATAGCAGACCGTTACCGAATTGTCCCCAGCAGGGATTTCAATGGACACGGGACTGCGGTTATGGGAATCGCAGCAGGAAATGGACGGGAAAGCGAAGGGATTCTTCGGGGTGTGGCTGATGAAGCTTCACTGGTGGTTGTCAAGCTGGGAAATCCACTTGAAAATTCCTTTCCCAGAACCACGGAACTGATTCAGGGGATTGACTACTGTATCCGACTGGCAATTGCCCGGAATCAGCCACTGGCACTGAATCTGAGTTTTGGAAATTCTTATGGTTCGCATGAAGGCAATTCTCTTGTAGAGACTTATCTCAATCAGGCAGGTGCACTTGGCCGAACTACTATTTGTGTGGGTATGGGAAATGAGGGCAGTAGCCGGGGGCACACTTCCCTTCGGTTAACATCCCGGACAGAGCAGGATATCGAATTGAGCGTGGGAAACCTGCAGAGTTCGTTTAATGTACAGGTGTGGAAAAATTATGTGGATGAAACTGCTATTTCCATCATCAGTCCAGGGGGTCAGACTGCAGGTCCGCTGCGAAGTTTTCAGGAACCTCAGAGATATCGGTTGGAGGATACAGAATTGCTGGTATATTATGGAATGCCCAGTCCGTACAGCACAGCGCAGGAAATTTATATCGATTTTCTGCCGGAAAGTCAATACGTTAATCCTGGTGTCTGGATCATACGGTTTCAGACAGGAAATATTGTAGATGGGGAGATAGATCTCTGGCTTCCCGGCGGAGGTGTGCTGAATGAGGATACGCATTTTTATTTTTCTCAGCCGGATCGGACATTAACAATTCCGGCAGCGGCGTCCGGGGTTATATCGGTGGGTGCTTATGATTCCCATCTGCAGTCATATGCCGCTTTTTCCGGCAGAGGTTATACCCGGGTAACCAACCAGATTAAGCCGGACCTGGCTGCTCCGGGAGTTCGAATTCAGACCACACGAGCAGGGGGAGAGTATGGTGAATATACAGGAACTTCATTTGCCACACCCTTTGTGACCGGATCGGCGGCGTTACTGATGGAGTGGGGGATTTTGAAAGGAAATAGTCCATACCTTTATGGTGAGGCAGTGAAAGCAAATCTGCGCCGCGGAGCCAGACAACTGCTGGGGATAAATCAGTGGCCAAATCCACAGTTGGGGTATGGGGTGTTGTGTTTGAAAGATAGTTTTCCAGAATAAAGGAGAATCATGATTTTTTAGGACAATCCAGTTTCTTTACCGCATCAGCAATGGGCTCTTCAGATGCAATACAGTCAGTGTTACATCTTTATTATTTACACTCCTGCAAATGGCTGCTATAGTTTATTTAAAAGTTTTCACTCTCACGTATAGATGAAATAGAAAGGGAAAGTAAAGATGAATGAAAACAATACACAATATTATGCGAAATCAAAGCGAGAAGATGGGACCCAGGAGTTGCTTAGAGATCATTTGGCAAAAGTAAGTGAGATGGCTGGAGTGTTTGGAGAGCAGATCGGAAGTAGAAAAACAGCCGAATTATGTGGAAAATCGCATGATTTTGGAAAATACAGTGAAAGTTTTCAAGGTGTTTTGGAGGGAAAACGTACCCACATTGATCATGCACTTTGTGGAGCTGCATTTCTGTATTGTCTGATTGGAAACAAAAAATCTTCGTTTCGTTACCGGGCAGCGATAGAAGCAATAAATGGACATCACAACGGTCTTATTGGATATGATGATCTGGAAATAGTTTTGATAAATAGTCTTCAATCTAGTGATCCTATGGAGTGCAATAATCAAAAGACTGCGGCATTAGCAGGCCAGAAACAATATCAGGAAGCGACAAAGGCCTTTCTTAAAGATTTTCCTCAATTTACATTTGAAGATTTTCCTCAATTTAAATCAGAAGCTCAGGCAATAGAAAACGTGCAGAAGCTGGATGTAATTGATGAATCTATAGATGCGATGTTATATACACGCATGTTGTTTTCCTGCCTGGTAGATGCAGATTATACCATTTCATCAGAAAAGGAGTTGCAAAAACCACTGGAATTTAAAGCGAAACAATGTTTGAAGGCATTGGATAAATATAGAGAAGAACTGAAAAAGAATGTAAAAGGTTCTTCGGTCGTGAATGACCTTCGTGACTTATTGTTTGAAAGGTGTGGGAAGACTGCAAGATTAAAAGAAGGTTTATTTACTCTTACAGCACCTACAGGAACGGGAAAGACACTGGCATTATTGAATTTTGCATTGCAGCATGCAGACGAATTTAAGAAAAAGCGCATTATACTTGTACTGCCGTTTCTTGCATTAACGGAACAAAACTACGACGTGTATTCAAAAATAATTCCGGAGATTTTACAGGATCACAGCCAAAGCGAGCTTGATGACAGGCAGCGGGAGTTTGCGGAACGATGGGAGTCACCATTCATTATAACTACTTCGGTTAAATTTTTTCAGGCGTTGTTTGCGCAAAAGCCAACAGACTGCAGGAAACTACATAATATTGCAAACAGTATCATTTTGTTTGATGAGGCACAAACCTTACCGGCAAATCTGTTGGCTGCAACTTTAAATGCTGTAAATGCATTGTGTACCCGATATCACTGTACGATGGTTTTTTCTACTGCTACTCAGCCGGAATTTAAAGATATACAGGGAGTATCCTGGAAACCTATTGAGATTGTGCCAGAATATCCGATGATGTATAAAAAATTAGCAAGAACGCAAGTGGAATGGAGAATGAAACAACGGATTCCATTGGAGAAAATAGCGCGGGAAATGGAAGAGGAAGAAAATGTTTGTGTAATCGTAAATCTTCGCAGACACGCAGTTAAATTGTTTGAATTCTTAAAAAATGACCATTGTGATCGGGAAGAAATATTTTTCTTAACAACGGATCTGTGTCCGAAACATCGAAGTAAAGTGATAAGAAATATAAAGAAAAGACAAAAGGCAGAATTGCCATGTAAAGTAATATCGACACAGTGTATTGAAGCTGGTGTGGATCTGGACTTTCGTGTTTTGTACAGAGCGCTGGCACCGCTGGAAGCAATTATTCAGGCAGCAGGAAGATGCAATCGAAGTGGAAGGTTTGAAACGGGAAAGGTGGTGGTTTTTGAACCGGAAGTGGAAGGCAATTTGTATCCTCCAGATAAATGGTATCAGAATGCGGCAGTTGTTGTAAAAGAAATTTTATCCAGAGAAAATATCGATATCAACGATCCGAAATGTATATCTAATTATTATGAGATACTTTTTCGGGAATATGCGAAAGATAAAGAGGCACTGACAAAAGCGATTGAAGATAGAGATTATAAAGAAACCGCCAGGGAATACAAACTGATCGACAACCAGGGCAAAAAAGTGATTGTTCCTTTTCGTGAAAAAATGCAGTTGTATGAAGAGGTGAGAAAAGAGCTATTAAGTGGTAATTTCACGCCGGAACTAGTAAAAAGATCAGCAGAAATTACCGTTAATACTTTTGAAAAGGATATAGAGAAGTATTGTGAACAGGCGTATTATTTTGACCGAAAGAGGAAACAGAAGATGGAGTCAGGGTATTATGTTCTGCGCACACAGTATGAGTATATGTACCGGGAAGATATGGGACTGCAGTTTGAAGAGGAGGGAGAAAACAAAAAGTGTGAAGATAATGGTTTGATTTTGGGTTGACAAAGAATGGTTTAAAATATATAATTAACATGACAGCAAAAAATGCTTGTTATTATGGATACTTGTTTTTATGCTTGCATTTATGATTTGCTGAGAATTGAAATATGTTCATTATTTATGTGTGCGTATGGGGCTGTTTTATCAGCCCCATACTGTCAAATAAGAGGAGAAGGGAGTGACAGGAATGGAGTTATCAATAGAGGTCTGGGGGGATTTTGCTTGCTTTAACCCGCCCTATGCAAAAGTGGAAAGACTTACATATCCCTTTCCCACGCCATCAGCGTGCCGTGGGATTTTATCAGCTATTTACAGTAAGCCTGTGGAATTTTACTGGCAGGTCAATCGGATAGAGATTTTGAATCCGATTCAATATATAAGTTTTAAACGGAATGAGGTGAAAACTAGAGTTAGCAATAAAGTAATATATACCAGCGAAGAAGGAACAAAGACGCAGAGGCAGACCGTTGCATTGAAAGATGTAAGATATCGAATAACAGCATCTATTTGTTCGAGACCGGCGTTTAAAGGAAGAGAACAGCAGCTTTACGATCAGGCTTACAGAAGGATAAGAAATGGGAAGTGTTACTATCAGCCATCATTAGGTTTGAGAGAGTTTGCCGCTTATTTTGAGGAGAGCGATGGAAGTAGAGAGGCTGTTGATATCAACATGGATGGGGGATTAATGGTTTATGATATTTTTGATCTTCATGATTATGAGGTGAGAAAAAAAGTGAAACCGCAGCTGTCATTGTATCATGCTGTTGTGGAACATGGAGTTATAAAAGTTCCGGCGTATGACAGCCCAGAAGTGATGAAGGGGGGAAGAAAATGCTGAAGGCATTTTATGATTATGCAATACGAAATGATCTGGTTTTGCCGCCTGGGTATTGTAACAAAACAATACAAGCATATGTTTCATTAAGCAGGGAAGGACAATTCCTTGGAATTATATTAGGCGATGATACGCCTGTTTTATGCCCGGATATTGGAAGTCTGGCGAATGGAAAGGAAAAGTGCAATCCTATTGTAGAAAAAAGATCCGTGATTTTTAAAGATGCTTCAGATTTAGAAGATAAGGCAAAGATAAAAAGAGATTTTTATTATCAGGTTTTAAAAGATGGGAGCGATGTTGTTCCGGAATTTGAAGTATGTGTGAAAGCGGCACAAGACGAGAAAACGCTTCTGGAAATTTCGGAAGCATTGAATGAAAACAAATTTAAGGGATCAGAACGTATTTCTTTTATCGTTGATGGGAAGAAAATTGTAAAGGCAGAGGGCTTGAGGGACTGGTGGAATATTTATCGGAAGAAATTTATTAATGCAGAAAAAAAAGAAAAAACTTTATGTCTGATTACCGGAGAAGAAACGGTTCCTATGGAAACGGTTCCTCCGATTACCGGACTTGCAGTAGTTGGGGGACATGCCCGTGGAGATGCCCTGATCTGCTTCGATAAAAGTGCTTTTTGTTCCTATGACAAGAAGAAAAGTGCGAATGCACCAGTATCAGAAACTGCTTTTTTCGCGGTTAAAGCTGCGTTGGATCATTTGTTGAAAAAGGCTCCTGTATTGGCAAATATGAAGTTTGTACATTGGTATGAACAGGATATTGCAGAAGAAGATGATCCTGTTTTGAACGCAAATTTTCTTGGAATAAATATGTTGGTGGATGATGAGGAAGACGAGAAAGTATCAGCGGAAGAGGAGAAAAGAAAAGCCAGAAGCACTGAAAATCAAGCTTCCAAATTGATTAAAATTGTAAAAACAGGAGAAAAAATCCCACATTTGTCCAGCCAATATACGATAGTTTTGTTATCTGGTGTTAATGGGCGTGTTATGGTTCGTCAGTATGAACGTGGTTCATACGAAGAACTTCAAAGGAATATTGACCTTTGGAATGAACAATTGGAACTGAAAGACTTGAATGGAATACAAAATGTAAAAAGCAAAAAACTGAATGCAAGATTAGTATGTTTGCTGAAAAAACATAATTCTGAAAGCAAAATATGGGATAGAGTGAATAAAGAATTATCTGGAATTACACAGGCGATCATTCGTGCTATTATACATGGAACTTCGCTGCCGGATGCAGTTGCGCTTCGTTCATTGGCGTATATTCGTTCGCAAATGCTGGAAAACGATGAGAATCAGACCAGTATGAAAATACCAGATGCGACAGCATGTCAGTGGTTGAAGGTCTGGCTTATGAGAAAAGGAAAGGAGAATGAAATCATGTCAGAATATGATCCAAAACACAAAAGTTCTGCCTATCATTGTGGTGCCGCCATGGCGGTACATGCGGCAATACAGAATGTGGCAATGAAAAATGTCAATGCTACAATCGTACAGCGATATTATTCAAGTGCAAGTCAAATGCCTGCGTTGGTATTAGGACAGGTATCCAGATTATCAGCCTATCATCTGGAAAAAATAGAAAATGAATGGTTGAGAAAACAGTATGAGGAGGCTTTGAACAGAGCGTACTGTGCAATCGGAAATGAAATTCCGGCAACTCTGACATTGGAACAACAGGCTTATTTTGCCTTGGGATACAGACAGATGTGTACGAAATTACAGAAAGATAAAAATGAAAGAATAGAAAAAAGAAAAAATAATACAAAAGATGAAAACATATAAGGGGGAAATTGATTATGGCAATTAAAAATCGTTATGAATTTATTTATTATGTGGCATGTACAGATGCAAATCCTAATGGCGATCCAGATATGGGAAATACTCCAAGAGTGGATCCGCAGACCATGCAGGGATATATTTCAGATGTATCTACGAAAAGACTGATCAGGAATTATGTAACCATGTCCAGAGCAGGAGAACCTGGAATGGAAATCATTGTTCAGCAGTCAACAAATATGAACCGCCACATTGCCAGAGCGAAAAGAGAAGCAGGGGTTGAAGACTGTGCAAAAGCGAAAGAAGCGATTTATAAAGGACGTCAGAAAGCATGCGAATTGTTTTATGATGTACGTACATTTGGTGCAGTAATGAGCACTGGTCCAAATGCGGGACAGGTGAGAGGTCCTGTTCAGATCACATTTGGAAAAAGTCTGGATCCGGTTTTGCCATTAGACATTTCCATAACCCGTATGGCAGTAACGGACGGGGAAAAAGATTTGAAAATGGAAGATTATCAGCGGATGGAAAATGAGAAACCGGAAGATAAACTTCGGACAATGGGACGTAAACAATTCATTCCTTTTGGTTTATATGAAATCAGGGGATTTATCAGCGCCAATTTAGCTGCGGAAACTGGATTTGACGAGGCAGATTTAAATCTTTTGTTTGAGGCAATCCTGAATATGTACGAACATAACCGTTCTGCAAGTAAAGGAGAGATGGAAGTAGTTTCCCCATTGATTATTTTCAAACATGTGGGGACAGATTCTGATCTGGAGCAGAGAGTCCGTCAGGCAAAATTGGGATGTGCTCCAGCACACAAATTGTTTGACCTGGTAGAAGTAAAGAAAAAAGAAAGTGTAATGTATCCAAGAAGTTATCATGATTATCATGCGATTATTCATTTGAATCATGTACCAAAGGGCGTTGAGGTTGGTTTTAAAGAAGATGCATTTAGAGATATTGTATGGAATCAACTCCCTGAAGATGAGGAATGGTTTAAAAATGAGTGATAAAGAGTATATTCCATTAAGCTGGCTTTCTCAGATGTGTTATTGTCCCAGGCGGGCTGCTCTTCTTTTAAATGAACGGGTATGGGTGGAAAATGTGGAAACTGCGAAAGGACGTGCGGAGCACGAACGTGTTCATACTCAGAGAATTGAGAAAAGAGGAGAATTTCTTAAACTTTATGAATATGAAGTGGTTTCCGAAGAACTGGGAGTGAATGGAAAATGCGATTGTATTGAAGCAACTAAATCTGAGGATGGATGCATAATTCCGGCTGTGGATTTTAAAGTAGCGTTGTTTCCAATAGAATATAAACATGGAAAAGTCCGGGAAGATGAATTAGAGTATAAGATTCAGCTGTGTGCAGAGGCGATGTGCCTGGAAGAAATGTATCAGACGAAGATTTCGGAAGGGGAAATATTTTTTATATCTTCACATAAACGTTTACGGGTTGAGTTCACGGAAGAACTGCGAGCAATGGTCCGTGATATAGCCATAGAGTTAAGAAAAATCCGTGAATCATTTATAATTCCAGCGGCACAGTATAGTTCCAAGTGCAAAAAATGTTCTATGTTAGAATATTGTATGCCGAAAGTGAAAAAATCAGCTTCTGAATATTGCAAAGAATTAAAGCTGGAAGCAGAAGAGGGGGCATGTACATGAAAAAGCTTTTGAATACGATCTACATTCTGACACATGGCAGTTATATACATGTGCGCAATCAGAATATAGTTGTGGAAATAGACGGAGAAGAAAAAGTTTCTGTTCCAGCTCACAATATTGAAGCAATTGTATGCTTCGGGCAAAATACAGTTTCAACCCCATTGATTGGATTTTGTGGAGAAGAAGGAATTTCGCTTGTATTTTTATCCGAGAATGGAAAATTTCTTGGAAGAATATGTGGACCTGTAAGCGGAAATGTTTTATTGCGAAAAAAACAGTATGAAAGTTTAAATGATATTGAATTTTCCGTTCGGACAGTAAGAAACATTCTTTATGGAAAAATTCGTAATGCAAAAACGGTTCTTATGAGAAGTGCAAGAAATAAAGATTCAGATGAAAAAAGAAGTGCTTTGGCGGCGGCAGCAGATAAACTTAGTGATATTGCAAAAAAAATACAAAATGTCAATGATATTGATTCCATGCGAGGGTTGGAAGGTGCAGCAGCTACGATTTACTTTGCCCAATTTGATAATATGCTGGATTCAAAAGAATTTGTTTTTGATGTTCGAAGCAGAAGACCACC
>SFQZ01000171.1 GCA_004562915.1 bacterium | reverse complement strand
GGCAATTAGAAAAAAGTTGAAAAAAATGTAAAAAAAGTGTTGACATTTTCTTTGTGCTCTTATATAATAACTCTTGCGTCACGGAATGAGAGACAAAAACAAAGCTTCTTAAGATGTGAAAGGCATTGAAAATTATCCTTCGGGGTGTGGCTCAGCTTGGCTAGAGCGCCTGGTTTGGGACCAGGAGGTCGCAGGTTCGAATCCTGTCACCCCGACTTATGCGGGTGTAGTTCAATGGTAGAACACCAGCCTTCCAAGCTGGATACGTGGGTTCGATTCCCATCACCCGCTTTCCATTTGCCAATTTGGTGAATGCGAGCGAATGTGTTCGTAGCTCAGCTGGATAGAGCAACGGCCTTCTAAGCCGTGGGTCGGGGGTTCGAATCCCTTCGAGCACATTTCCTTTTTAGGAATAAGAAGACACAAGGATTTAAGCATCGGCAACAGAGTTGCTTGCAGTCTTTTATGGTGGGTATAGCGCAGTTGGTTAGCGCGCCAGATTGTGGCTCTGGAGGCCCAGGGTTCGAATCCCTGTATCCACCCTTACAATAAAACGTTGGTTTTGTTGTTAAAATGTTGCGATAGGTGCAGCAAATTTCTTTGTTGGGCTATCGCCAAGCGGTAAGGCACTGGATTTTGATTCCAGCATTCGCAGGTTCGAATCCTGCTAGCCCAGCTTAATATGGGATATTAGCTCAGTTGGTAGAGCACTTGACTTTTAATCAAGTTGTCCGGGGTTCGAATCCCCGATGTCTCATTGAAATTTGTCGCCTTTATTGTGAAGGCGATATTTTTTTTTGCCGGATTTGCAGGAAGCAAATACGGATATTGTATGATTTATAATTTATGCGGGTGTGGCGGAATTGGCAGACGCGCTAGATTTAGGTTCTAGTGTCCCCGACGTGCAGGTTCAAGTCCTGTTACCCGCAGTAGGAAGGAATATCGGAAACGGTGTTCCTTTTTTTGACGGCCACTTCTCACGAATGCATCATAATCCCCCACTCGCTTCTGGAACGCCACTGCTCATTCATCCAGTCGACTGCCTGCTGTCTGCCTTCTTCTGTGAATGGAAAAGTGGCGGAAATTTTCTGATCGTCGGGAGTGGTTGAAAAATTATAAGGTCCAGGCCAGACGGTGGCGCGAAAAATATCGTTTTCAGCGTCATCTTTTTCTTTTTTTACAAGGTAGCGCATGCCCTTGTAACTTCCGGTAAATTTTTCTTTTTTATAAAAATTCATATTTAAAATATCTTCTGCTGTGATCATATAAAACCTCGGAATATATTTTTTTTGAAAGTAAAGTTATTATAGTCTATTTTGTGAAATTGTGAAAGGAAAAACACAAGGTTTCATTGCAAAAAATCCGGGAATATCATAGAATGGTTGAGAAGAAAACAGTATAGACAGGATGTGTATACAGAAAGTGGGGGAACTATGAAATTTTCAGAAATGCCATACAAACGCATTGATATGGAAGAAGTAGAAAAAGAGTATAAGAGCATTATCGAGCGCACGAAGAATGCAAAAAGCGGGGAGGAGCAGTTTGAGATCCACCGGGAGTACTATAAATTTACCGCGGATGTGCAGACAAGCATGGAACTTGCAATGATCCACCATGATATTGATACGACCGATGAATTTTATGAGAAAGAAAGCAATTTTTATGATGAGGTTGGACCGATCATCAGCCAGTATGAGAATGAATACGGAAAAGTACTTTATGATTCTCCTTACAGAGACTATCTGGAGAGTAAGATCGGAAAAGTAACATTTAAAAATATCGAGATCGCAAACAAGGCTTTTGACGAGAAGATCATTCCGTTAATGCAGGAAGAAAATGCATTGAGCAGCCGTTACAGTAAGCTGATCGCTACAGCGAAGATTCCTTTTGAGGGAGAAGTTTACAATCTGTCGCTCATGAAAAAGTTCCAGACCAGCCCGGACCGTGAGCTGAGAAGAAAAGCATGGAAGGCAGTCAGTGACTATTTCCTGTCTGTTACAGATGAGATCGACGAGATTTACGATAAGATGGTAAAAAACAGAACAGAGCAGGCAAGACAGCTTGGTTATGAGAACTATGTGGAACTTGGCTATTACCGTATGAACCGCAACTGCTACGACAAGGAAATGGTCGAAAATTTCCGGAAACAGGTGAAAGAATACTTTGTCCCATTTGCCAATAAACTCCACGAGCAGCGCAGACAGCGTATTGGCGTGGAGAAGCTTTCCTATATTGATACAGATGTCTATTTCACGAATGGAAATCCTGCGCCGGTCGGAACACCGGAGGAAATTCTTGCGGCAGGACAGAAAATGTACATTGAACTGTCTCCACAGACAAAGGAATTTTTTGATTTTATGATGGAGAATGAACTTTTTGACGTGCTCGGAAGAAAAACAAAGCGTCAGGGCGGTTATATGACCTATATTCCAAATTTCAAGTCTCCGTTTATTTTTGCAAACTTCAACGGAACAAGCGGAGATGTGGACGTCATCACCCATGAATGTGGCCATGCATTCCAGGGATATCTGTTAAGAGACGAAGAGATCCGTGAGTTCGCCGATATCACAATGGAGACAGCGGAAATTCACTCCATGTCGATGGAGTACTTCGCATATAACTGGATGGAATTATTCTTCGGAGACCGGAAAGACGATTACCTGAAAATGCATCTGGAAGATTCCGCTGCGTTTGTCCCATACGGCTGCATGGTGGACGAATTTCAGCACATTGTGTACGAAAAACCGGAGATGACACCGGCAGAACGCAAGGCAGTCTGGGCGGGATTGGAAAAAGTTTACCGCCCGCACATGGATTACGAAGAAGATCCTTTCTTTGGGCAAGGCGGCTTCTGGCAGAAACAGCCGCACATTTTTGGCAGCCCGTTCTATTATATTGATTACTGTCTTGCAAGCGTGTGTGCGATGCAGTTCAAGGTCATGATGGATGAAGACTTTGAGAAAGCATGGAAGAATTACTATAAACTCTGTAATCTTTCCGCACGTGATTTCTTTACCAATGTGATCGTGGAAGCAGGGTTAAATAGTCCTTTTGAAGATGGATGTATGGAAAAGCTGGTTGACAAATTCGAAAAAAAGGCGTTTAATAGATAAAAGATTTGGACAGGCGGATGTCTGTAAAAGTTAGTCGGGAAAATGAATAGAGACAAAGAGCAGGGAAAGACCCCTAATATGGGGCATCCCTGCTCTTTTTTTACTATGACAACGAGAAAAATGTTTCTTGGTAAACAAATTTTTGTTGACAAATGTCGACTGCTTTGTATAATACATATTAAGGCAATACTCTGATATCGAGATAATACAGTACATAAGTAAAGTGATAAAAGCTTAAAGAGATATGAGGAGACAGAGGCATTGCAATAAGCTGTAATAAAGAAACGATGGGAGAGAAAACAGCGGGAAAATATATGATAAAACGTGTGTATAAGGAAGAAAGTGACAAAAGAAAAACTATTGACAAAATCGCAGATGCATGTATAATAGTAGAAGTGTTGTACGCGGGAAAAAGACACTTGTATCTAGTGAGTGCAATAGACGGAAAAGTCTGTTGGCACTTTTTTTGGTTGTAAAAAAATAATTTAGCGCGATAACGTGGCACAATGATAACACATTGAAATTAAAAGTCCGGATCAGAATACGTTTTTTACCGCAGAGAAACAGGAAAAACTATGATATAAGCGCATAAGCGTTTATATAGATTATTTCTACAGGAGGAAATATTATGAAGAAAAAAGTAGTAAGCCTTATGCTTGTACTTGCTATGACAGTCAGCATGACTGCATGTGGCAATAAGAACAATGCCGCAGATGATGCAAATGCTGTCGAAGACACAGAAGCCGGTACAGAATCAGGCAGCAGCGAAGAAGCAGCAGCTCCGGCTAATTATGAAGAAGTATCCGCAGAGCTGTATGACAAAGAACTCGGTGATTTCTATGCAGCTTACCAGAAAGTGGATGAAGCAGAAACCGTTTCAGAGAGATTTACTCTCCAGGCAGTTGCAGAAGCAAAATTAATGGAGGCAGCAGTTGTTCTTCCATTACAGTCAAAAGGTGGTAACTATTCCATCTCACGTGTAGCTCCATACACAATTGACTACACACTCTGGGGCAACGATATGGACAGATTCCATAATGCAGTTGTTACAACAGAACTGATCAAAGCTTCCGATGTCAGCACTATGAGAGCAAAATGGGCTGAGTTAAGAGGAACTGGTGAGTATGAAGCCTGGGCAAAATCTTACTTAGAGGAGCAGGGTTACACACTTAAAGATACTTACAATTACCAGTTATACACACAGGATCCTACTACATGGGATGTTCTTTCAAGCTCCCAGTCTGTAGATGCTGAAGCAATCGTTAACACATACGACGGATTACTTGAGTATGATGGAGAAGGAACTTTACAGCCTGCATTAGCAGAGAGCTACGAAGTATCTGATGATGGATTAACCTACACATTCCACATCCGTCAGGGTGCTACCTGGGTTGATTCACAGGGAAGAAAAGTTGCCGATGTAACAGCAGACGACTTTGTTGCCGGAATGCAGCATATGATGGATGCTCAGGGTGGTCTTGAGTACTTGATCGAAGGTATCAT
>SFQZ01000036.1 GCA_004562915.1 bacterium | reverse complement strand
TTCTCGGCCTCTAATGCCGAATTTTCTGCCAAGATGCAGTCCGGCAAGGCAGATGCCAAGGGTCACGATGCCAATGATCATGCAGCTGATCAAAGCATGAATCACATCATATTCAGCAATGGTAAAACCGACTGACAGTGCATCGATGGATGTGGCAATCCCCTGTACTATAAGCAGTTTCATGGTCAACGCATGATCATTCTCATTTTCTTCTTCCTTTTCTTTTCCGTTCAGACCCGACAAATTGTATTCCATAGTCATTTCTGAACCTTCAGTTCTCTGTTTTTCAGCAGGGTATTGACTGTCAGATAAAAGTAATCTCCAATCTTTTGAATACCATTCATTCCACTATATTTTTGTGGCACTTCATAAGAACAATCAAATCTGAAACCATCTTCCAATATATCATAAACACATATAGCATTTGGTCCAGACACTGTATACAATTTTCCTTCAATTATGGATATTGATCTGACATAACTTCCTTCAATCTCTTCGAGTTTCATTGTATTTGTCCAGTCCACCACACCATTAATGTTTTTAAATTCATATATTTTCCCACAGACAGATCCTATAACCAAAAAACGATCTCTTTCAGCGTCATATAATGTATAATGTGGTCTTCCAAGGATGCCAGCTATTGTTTGAGTTTTCTCGAATATTCCATTTTCATTTTTCTTATACACCAACATTTCTGAAGCATCTGTATTATCCAAAAGAAAAACCTCTCCATCTGATGCAATCGTATGACCTGCTATATATCCTTCATCAGTTAATGTAGACCATTCTTTGATATTTTTATCAAGGCATTCATTATATAAAACCCGATGATTCCAACAATCTACAATAAAATATGTATCATCCAGTTTCTGGATCATTGTCGGAACATATAGACGATTCTCCCATTGCATTACTTCTCGTACATGAAGTACACCTATTGAAATGAATACTAACATAAATAACGTAGCTACTGTTACAATAATTGTTCGTTTTTTCACTTCCAAAATACCACCTTAATTCCTTTTCAATGCACAGCAATCAATTATTATTCGATAAGTTGAGATAATTATAACAGAAAACAGGAGATTTTGCTCAAAAATCTCCTGTAAAATATGAAAAATAAATTGTGGTGGAGTTTACTTTTCTCAAGTTATTTTCCGTATATTTTCTAAAAAATCAAACCTCAATCACAAACGCTTCATAAGGACGTACAGCCATCTTCTCTACAATCGGCTGTTCTTCATAATTA
This sequence comes from bacterium, assembly GCA_004562915.1. Taxonomy (GTDB): domain Bacteria; phylum Bacillota; class Clostridia; order Lachnospirales; family Lachnospiraceae; genus Oliverpabstia. Next base: position 24,569 of record SFQZ01000036.1, on the reverse strand, counting down.
CTGATCAGATATTTTCCACCAATGAATTCTTCCGGAAGATCTATCTGGATTTCCTGATCAGAGAAATTACATACAGTAATCAGTTTCTCCTCTCCCAGTGTTCTGGTGTACATATAGATTTCTTTTGATTCCGGCATCAGAAGATCGTAAGTTCCATATACGATCAGATCTTTTTCTTTTCTCAGGCGGATCAGTTTTTGATAATAATGGAATACGGAATCCGGATCTGCCAGCTGCTTTTTGGCATTGATCTCTGTATAATTGGGATTAATCATGATCCATGGGGTACCTGTGGTAAATCCGGCATTTTCGGAATCATCCCACTGGAACGGTGTTCTTGCATTGTCACGGCTCTTGCAGCACAGATAACGCATCATTTCTTCGTGTGTAAATACCTTCTGATCCTCCACCAGTTCATGGTATGCATTGATACTTTCCAAATCTCTAAACTCTTCCACACAAGTAAAAGGCACATTGGTCATACCCAACTCTTGTCCCTGATATACATAAGGAGTTCCCTGCATCATATGCAAACAGGTTGCCAGCATTTTTGCAGACAAATCATGATATTGAGCGCTGTCGTTACCAAAACGGGAAATAGAACGAGGCTGATCATGGTTTTCCCAGAACAGACTGTTCCATGCGATTTCCTCCAGACCTTTCTGCCATTTTGTCATAACAGCTTTCAGATCACGCAGATCCATTTTTTTATCTGTCCATTTGCTGTCCACATCAGCATCCACGTCCATATGTTCAAACTGAAATACCATATTCAGTTCTTTCCCATCACTTCTGGCATACTTTTTTGCTTCCTCCAAAGTCACACCCGAACACTCTCCTACTGTGATGGTGTCTGCACGATTCAGCACTTTTTCTCTCATCTCCTGAAGATATTCATGCACATGAGGTCCATTTGCCGGTTCATTGAAGCTGGCATAACCGTTAATCCCTACTGGTCCGTCCGGCAGATCCGGTTTCTTGGAAATCAGACTGATCACATCCATACGGAAGCCATCCACACCTTTGTCCAGCCACCAGTTCATCATATCAAATACTTCCTGACGTACTTTCGGATTATCCCAATTCAGATCCGGCTGTTTTTTTGAAAACAAATGCAGGAAATACATGTCTGTCTGTTCATCATATTCCCATGCCGGACCAGAAAAACACGATCCCCAGTTATTTGGCTCTTTTCCGTCCTTTGCCGGTCTCCAGATATAATAATCACGATAAGGGTTATCCAGTGATTTACGACTTTCCACAAACCATCGATGCTCATCAGAAGTATGATTTACCACAAGATCCATTACCAGCTTAATTCCATGCGCATGAGCCGCCGCAAGCATACGGTCAAAATCTTCCATTGTTCCGAACTCTGTCATAATTGCCTGATAATCACTGATATCATACCCATTATCATCATTTGGTGACTGATATACAGGTGATAGCCATACTACATCCACACCAAGCTCCTGCAGATAATCCATCTTTTCCGTAATACCGTTCAAATCTCCGATTCCATCACTGTTGCTGTCCATAAAACTTCTTGGATAAATCTGATATACAACACTTTCTTTCCACCACTTTTTCTCCATAATACACGTCTTCTCCTTTTTATTCTATGAGTTTCCCGACAAATGGGACGAGACTACGAATTTCTCCGTGCTTCGCACTCTCGAAATTCTCGTTTTATAATTACAGAATAGCAGAAAGTGATAACAAAATCTTCCGATTTTCTTTCATAAAAATATACTATTTTGACTATTTCCATTTTTCGAGACTTGTTTCTTTCAATACACAGGCAGATATTTTCGGAGGAAGATCCAGTGTTTGATAACGTTCCAGTATAGCCTGAAGTCTTTGTATGCCTTCAGAAGGAAATTTATAACCTCCCGCCTGATCTGACACAGTTACACTGTCTGTATTTGTCTTTAGATAAACCAGTTTAAATGACCGATCCCATTCACCGGTCTCATAACGAAAAATTTTCACGGTCTGATAGGTACATTCATGTTTGACTAGTCTTTGGGACATAACGGAAAGTGCATTGTTATGAATGACAGCATTCGTAATCGTGCGGGGACAGTTGGCTTCCCAGGTAGTCTGAATATGAATATTATGTGTGGATAAATATTGCTCAAATAGTGTTCGGGTTCCGCTTCCTTTTTCGCGAATGGCAAATCTTTGCCCCTCCAGCTCAGATGAGTATAGAATTTCTTTCTGATAAAAAGTCGCTTATGCATATCGGCGGTCGCCGGGGTAAGAAAGTAGCCGAAGGACGTGCTCCGGACCGAATCTTTACCTCCGAAGAAGAGGTTGTCGATGTGGTGGAACACGCAATCCTGTTCTTCCGTGATGAAGGGATTTCCGGAGAACGTTTCGCTGATACGATAGCAAGATTGGGATTTGATTATGTACAGGACAAACTGTTAAACAGCAAAATTGACAAAAAACAGATTCTTGAGAAAAATGTGGTAGGCAGCGCAACCTGCTAATCTCGGATTCGTGAGAGATAAAACTTAAATAGGCTAAGGGAATACCGGACGTAAGACAGGATTCCTTTAGCCTATTTACATGAGATCACTCTTCTTTTTTCTTCCTGCACCAGGAAATTGATGCTAGTATCGTACCGATCAAAATACAAAAATCAGAAATATTGAAAACGAGTCTTCTTAATCTCTCCCATTTAACATTCAGGCTGAAATAATCTGTTACATATCCTTTCGTCATCCTGTCTGTCAAATTGCTGAGACCGCCTCCCAAAGCAAGAGCTCCTCCCAGCTTTGCCGCATTTTTTCCCGGCTTTCTTAATAATCTGAGATAACATGCAAAGAGAAGTGTCCATAATGAAAATGTCCCCTTTTTTACAAGTTCCGGATTTTTCTCTCCAATATTGCATGCCATACCCGCATTATGAATCTTTCTCAACAGTATTTTATCGCCGGCTACTTCTCTTACTGCTTTGTCACTAAGATGTTTTTCTGCCTGATCCTTTATCAGCAGGTCTGCAAGAAAAACCGCCGTCATAATACTTATCCAAACCATGATACCGCCTCTATTCTGCTTTTTCCTCAGTTTTTTCAGGGGTCTCTTCTGGCTCATTTTCTTCTGTACAGGCATCCCAAACTTCCTGCTCGGATCCCTCATCCTCATGAACAGGACCTGCTGCATAAGGATTTTCCGTTTCCGGCTCAGATTTAGGAATCTGTGCTCCACACTGCATGCAGAATGCGGCATCCCGAGGATTCCCGTTACCACAAACAGGACAAATATTTTGTCCTCTTCTGCTTGCCAGTTCTTCTTTATAAGAAGCTGTTTCTTTCTGAAGCTCCATGATCAAACCGCACACATCAGCAAGCTCCTCATCCAGGACTGCACCACCTATATAACGCTGATAAATAATTTCACCCAGTTTTTTGTAATCCGTCTCCATACTTCTCTGTGCATTTCGAATACGGCTTCTTAACTTCTGGATTTCCACCAGATCCTCTGTTTTCTTACCAACCACCTCAGCAGTGTCGGTAATCGTCTGTCTCAGACTCTCAAAAAAATCTTCATTCTTCATAAAAACCTCTCTTTCCCGGAAGTATTATCCGATCTCATTATAATATGATTAGGGTGTCATATGTGATTACGGATTGTTTCGCTGCAAGCAGCTCCCACAATCCTGCAATCATAATATATTTTTATCCATGATTCTGTTCCAACAAAAACGGTTCCTGACCTCTCAGAAGGATCCTGGGACCTCCCGTATGGCGGATATAATCACCAGTGATTACAACTTCACCGATACTGTCGTCCTTCGGTATCTCATACATGATATCCAGCATATACTCTTCCAGTATTGCTCTGAGTGCTCTAGCTCCCGTATCTTTTTCAAGTGCCTTCTCCGCAATAGCTTCCAGTGCCGCTTCATCAAATGACAGCTTCACTTCATCCATAGCCAGCAGTTTCTTGTACTGCTTTAAGATGGCATTTTTCGGCTCTTTGAGAATCTGTACAAGCATATCTTTATCCAGTTCCTGCAAAGTAAAGATAACCGGAAGCCTTCCCAAAAACTCCGGAACCATTCCAAACTTTCTCAGATCTTCCACTGTAACTTTATCCAGAATATTTTTATCCTTATCATACTTATCACGAAGCTCAGCCTGAAAGCCAATGGAAGCCTTTTTATTCAGACGTTCTTTTATAACTTCTGCAAGATCCGGAAATGCCCCTCCACAAATAAAAAGAATATTGCTCGTATTTACCGTAGTCAATGGTACCATGGCATTCTTACTGTTTGCTCCCACAGGAACTTCCACATCACTTCCCTCAAGAAGCTTCAACATGCCCTGCTGCACAGCTTCTCCGCTTACATCTCTCTGATTGGTATTCTTTTTCTTTGCAATCTTATCAATCTCGTCAATAAAAATAATGCCATGCTCTGCACGTTCTACATCATTGTCCGCAGCTGCAAGAAGCTTTGAAACAACACTCTCTATATCATCACCGATATATCCGGCTTCTGTAAGAGAAGTGGCATCCGTAATAGCAAGCGGTACATCCAGAAGTTTCGCCAGAGTCTGAACAAGATAGGTCTTACCACTTCCGGTAGGTCCGATCATCAGCATATTTGACTTTGCAATTTCTACACCGTCATCTCCCTGATCTGCCGAAAGTACACGCTTATAATGATTATAAACTCCTACAGAAATCACTTTCTTGGCATGTTCCTGCCCAATCACGTATTCATCCAGACTGGCTTTAATCTTATGTGGCGGCGGAACATCTTTCATCGTAAAACTTTTCTTTTTATCCTCCGTCTTTTTCTTCTTTTTTACTCTCTGCTTCTCTGAAATCTGATGCGGCAGGGAAGAAAGATCAATCATACTGATGTTTGGCATATTACTCATCAGATCATTATAATTGATATTGCTGTTATTCATAGTGTCGAAACTCTTCTGCATACATTCCGTACAAATATGAATATTCTGCGGAAGCGTGATCATCGGTCCGGTTTTGCTTTCCGGTCTCCGGCACAAAAAACAAACTTTTTCAAATTCATCTTTATCCTCTTTCGAAGAATCTTCCCCTGTTTCCATATCTATTTCATTATACTTTATTACATCTTTGTCATCTGACATACTTTTCTATCCTCTCTGTAAAATCTTTGGATAACCAAAGCTCTTTTCATTCATTATAGACCAGAATTACGCATCACTCAAGTAAACTTTTTATAAATAGACAAACAATCAGTAACTCCGGCAAAACACGTTTCTGACGTATCCTGCCGGAGCTGTATCATCGATCTACACTCTGTTTCATTTCACTACGTTTTCCCAAAGTCACACTGACGGTCTGCTCTTTATACTCTCCATTTTCCGCACGGCTGATCACCACATCTACCGTTTCTCCTGCTTCATAGTACTCAAGCTTACTCACCAGTTCCGTACTTCCCGTTATCGTGATTCCATCAAATTTAACGATGATATCACCCTTCTTAATACCGGCTGCTTCTGCCGGTCCTCCTTCTTCCACTGAATCCACAAATGCACCTGTCGGAATCCCATACATCTTTGATGCCTCTGATTCCACGCTCATACAGGTCACCCCGATATATGCTGCCTTATCCTCATCCGCTTTATATCGTGTTTCTCTGTTCATCAGCTCATCCAAAATAGGCTGAGCCGTGGCGATCGGGATCGCATATCCCATTCCTTCCACTTCTGTAGCAGCAGCCTTTGCTGAATTGATACCGATCAGTTCCCCACGCATATTTAAAAGTGCACCACCACTATTTCCCGGATTGATTGCTGCATCTGTCTGAATCAGTTTGCCGGTAGAGTTCCCATCCGAATCCACCATTTCACGGTTGACTGCGCTTACCCATCCGGATGTTACTGACTGTCCATAACCCAGGGCATTTCCAATGGCAACAACCTGTTCTCCTATCTGAAGGGAATCCGAATCTCCCAACGTAACCACTTTTATACTGCCCAATGTTTCTTCCGACATATCTTCCAGCTTCACTGCGATCACCGCCAGATCACTGTCTGCTGCATTTCCTTTGATCTGCGCCTCATACACAGCATCATCATTAAAAGCAACTGTGATGGTATCTGCCCCTTCCACCACATGATTGTTGGTTGCAATCAGAAGTTCTTTTTCATTTTGTCCAACAATAATACCCGAACCGGTACTTTCTATCGGATACTGCTGAACTCCGCCGAAGAAATCCTGTACTGTTTTTACGCTGGCATTGGTAATGGATACCACAGAAGGCATACAAATACTTGCCACTTCGGATACAGTGTACTGATCAGATACCGATGCGGAAGCCGCTTCACTCTGAGGCAATTTCGTCTCCGGTGTTTCCGTGGACGGTACCTGTATCTGAGGGGTCTCATCCTGTCCGGTAAGATGATTTCCCAAAGCATTCACACCAAACATCACACCTCCTGCAACTATGCCAAACACCACCGCAAGACCTACTGTCACAAGAAATTTCTTTCCGGTACCCTGAGATTTTTCCTTTTTTGAAGGCTTCACAGGTTTATCCGGTGTAAACTGATACGTTCCATAATGTCTTTGTCCCGTAGCGGGACCCGTTCCCTGGTTTAACTGACTTTGCCAGGACTGATTCCTGTCGGCCTGATGATTCCAGGACTGATTCTGATCTGTATTGTTCTGCCAGGATTGATTTTGGTTCGTCTGATTCTGGTTATTCTGATTCCGCCACTCATGATAAGAACCACCCCGATAGCCACCATTCGAATTTGTCTGTCCGGCTATATTCTCGCGGTAACTGCTGGACTCATACGTGTTATCTCCTGCATCCGCTGTTCCCTGCTGTCTTTTCTGATACTCCGGGTTCACCCAGTGATAAGTCTCCTGATGTTCGCCGTCATTAGCTGCATTGTTATCTATATCCGATGGTGCATCCATAGATTCTGTGTTTTCCAAAGTCTGCGGTTCCACGTCTGATTCCTTGTTCTGACCGGATGCTCGCTCTTCATTCAAATTCCATTCATCGCTCATATATAGAAACCTCTCTTTTGACTTTACTGTATTATACCATTTTATAATAACCGCAAATTGTGTTAAAAATGTGAAAAAACGGTTCCGTTTACCCTTTATCTTCCTGATTACTATATTTTCCCCAGTATTTTTTATTCATCGTACACCAAAGAATGACTCTCATCGGCAGTCTTTGATATCGTTTTCCCAAAAGATATCCCATATACTTCCATCCGCTGTTCCATACAAGACCAATCACAAGCCATGGTTTACCCTGTCGGCACAGCCATCCGGCTGTCTTTTTCACCAGTCGAATTCCTTCATTCTCAGAACGGATCCCATCAAAAATCTCGGGATGATCCGCCTGCGAAACCGCCAGATCAAAATTCCGATGAAACTGCTGAAATGCTGTATAATTGTGGGAATGAATCACTTTCGCATCCGCCGCATAAGCTACTGCATATCCGCTTTGTATCAGCCTTCCTGCAAAAATCATATCCTCGTTAAAAATTGTCTTTTTTACAAACCCTCCAAGTTCCAGATATGTTTTTCTATCATACATAGCACATACATTAGAACAAAAATACGTCTTGATCCCAAGCTCAGGCAAATCGCTCTGTCTTTTTATACGACTTACAGAAGGATAATTAAACTTCCTGGTATACTGTTCTGCAAGACGGCAGCCCTCTGCCGGCATCTGTCTTGCATAAGCCACCCGAATATCTTTCTCCTGTTCCAGTGCATCCACCAGCTTTTCAACCAGGTCCGTTCCTCCCGGTATCGCATCCTGGGTCATAAAAAGAAGATAATCTGCATCCGACATTCTGGCTGTCATATCCCTGGTACCGCCATGATCAAAGCTTTCACCTGTCACATGGCACACCAGCATTTTACTGCTCCAGGTTTCATATACAGAATTCCAGTTTTCTTTTCCTGTATTCACAATCCGGATATACCTGACCGGATATGTCTGTTTATCAAGCAAACGAATCTGCTTTTCCCACTCTTTTCCCGGATTACAAACCGGTATAATCACATCAACTGTTTTACGATTCATAAATGCTCCCAATTGCAAAAAGGATGCTGCAAAATATTGTCCATACTTTTGCAACATCCTCCTGTCAGTTTTTATCTCTTTTATATGTTTCCATAAATTTACTCAATGTATTTCGTCATCCTTCTGTATCAGACAGACGATAAGCCGCCAGTGAACCATCTTCCGAATGTTCCAGACGGGATTCCTCACCAAATCCGCTCTTGTCCACAATTCTCTGGCTATATGATTTCACTTCTTGGGAAGGTACATATTCATCTTCCGGATACAGAAACTCGTGAAGCTTAATAACATTGGATTCCAGGGTAACCGGCAGAACACAGTCACAATCCAGCGCATTCTTTACATTTTCCCCTAACAGGTGATCAAACGGAAAACCTGTCTGATCTTCTATATCATAGGAAAGCATACTCATTCCCATGGAAAGAATCTCTGCCTTACTCAGCGAAGTATATACCATAGGAAATACCTTATCCACAACCTTATTCAAGGTACTCAGACTGGAATTCTTTGCTTTTTCCACCAGTTTGTAGATAACCTCTCTCTGACGTGCTGCACGGCGCATATCATTACCGGCTGTATAACGAATTCTTGCATAAGCTACTGTCTGCACACCATTCAGATGATGAACACCTGCAACCTGCTCAAGTGGCTCATAATCCATTCCTGTAACCTCAGAAGTCTCTACACAATAGTTATTCAGATGAACCACTTCCTCTTCTTTTAATTCCACATCAATACCACCTAATAATTCCGCAGTCTCAGCGACAGCATTAAAATCCACCGTTACAAAATCTGTTACATTCAAGTCCAGATTTGTATTGAGCATTGACAGAAACTGTTCACTTCCTCCATGAGCGTAAGCAGAGTTTGCTTTATCGTACTTCCCGTTGCCTTCACTGTCTTCACCGACTCTCAGGTAGGTATCCCGGTATACAGACACCAGTTTTACTTTTTTCGTATCATTGTTGATACTGGCAATGATCATCGTATCACTGTTTCCCTGCTTCAACGACCCCTCTCTGTTATCAAGACCGATCAATCCTATGGTCGTATACCCCTTCATGACCTTGTTTTCGGCGATACCAGTATTGATACCGATATTTTCAAAATTCAACTCTGTAAAATTCATCTTGCCCATCTTTGCTATCACAAAAAGACCTGCCACCAATACAAGAAGAATTACAATTTCAAGTCCAAATATAATTCTCCTTCTTCTGCGTTTTTTTCGAAGCCTTTTCTGCTTCTTGGTTAAAACTTTTTCCTTTGCCATACAATAATCCTCGCTCTTTAGTACGCATTTTTGTTTACAAATCCCTTAAAGAAAGTCATAAACAGAATCTTTATATCCAGACCGACACTCCAGTTTTCTATATAATACAGGTCATATTCAATACGTTTCCGAATCGATGTGTCGCCCCGATAACCATTCACCTGTGCCCAGCCGGTCAAACCAGGTCTTACTTGATGTTTTACCATATATCTGGGAATTTCTTCTCTGAATTTTTCTACAAAAAAAGGTCTTTCCGGTCTGGGACCTACCAGACTCATATCTCCTTTCAGGATATTAAACAACTGAGGCAGCTCATCAATGCTTGTCCGCCTCATCAATTTTCCGATACCGGTCACCCGGGGATCGTTCTTAACCGTCCAGGCTTTCTTCTCCTGCTCTTTGGGCTGCACTTCCATAGATCGGAACTTGTACATCATAAAAGTATGATTATGAAGTCCTACCCTCTCCTGTTTATAGATTAGAGGGCCGGGAGATGTGAGTTTAATCATAAGACACGCAAGAAGCATAATGGGTGAAAACAAAATAATTGCCACAATGGAGCCGAAAATATCCATCAGACGTTTGATGATCGCATTGAATGTATTGGTCAGTGGTACATACCGGATATTGATCACAGGAAGTCCAAGTAGATCTTCTGTATATGGTTTTGTCGGAATAATATTATTATAATCCGGAATAAACTTCGTATGCACTCCTGATTTTTCACAGAGAGCCACGATTTCTTCCAACCGGTCATATTCACTCAGCCCCAGGGTAATCGCGATCTCATCCAGACGATTCTGCGGAAGGATCACCATAAGATTTGCGATACATCCCAACACCTTGATTCCTTTATATGTGGTCCCCGCTTTTACATTATCATCCAAAATACCACTGATATGATACCCCCACTGAGGGTTCTGCAGGATTCTGTCGATATACTCCTCCGCCGCCCTACTGTATCCAACCAGCAAAATATGTTTCTGATTCAGCCCTTTCTTCCTTATCTCACGCAGCATCCTGCGGATGCAGATCCGGACGGTCTCATCCAGAAACATATTGAAGATATAAAAATAGAAAAACATTCGGCGGGAAAAGTTGTTCTCTTTCAATAAAATTGAAATAAAACAGATCAGAAGCAGGATTCCCACCGTATTTGCTTTAATGACATTCGAAAACTCCAACCGACGTCCCTGTACACGTTTTGGTGTATACAGATTAAACGCATAATATAAAACCAAATATACAGGTACAATCACAGGCAGCAGCCGCATGTACCATTCAAACGGGACCGCTCTTACCACATCTTCAGCAAACGGCCACACATATCTTGCCACCCATGCCAGAAAATAAGATACGACCACTACAATTGCATCAATGATCACATGCATCCGGTTGAAGTATTTCTGATTATCTTTTATCAATACTTTTCACCTAATTTCATTCTTTCCAATTGTAATTCATTATCACTTTTATACTATACAATAATTCAGTAAAAAGGGCAATAAAATATTTTCTGTCCACTTTCTGACGGTAAACATTTATTTATTACTTTTTTCTTTCATTTATAAAAATCTTCGTATTAGATTCACCCACAACTGCAGCTGAATTCTGCAATAATTAAACAGATTCCCCCACCTGAAAGGTACTTTTCTGTCTTTTTTGCTTATAGAAAACCCATTTTTAATTCCTGCTGCATATTCTCTTCCATAACCTTTCAAAGTAAAAAAGACCAGCTTGACTGCAAATCCAGCCAACAAAAGAGGCAGATTCAATAGAATCTGCAACAGCGGCATATTCTTATACAGCATATAAATATTATTCCGGGAAGAATAGCGAATCTTAAACTGGTTATACCGTGAACCGGAGGTTCCACTTCCCACGTGATATACCTTTGCTTTTGGAAAATACCAGTTTTCATATCCGGCAATCTGGGCCCGATACCCAATGTCCGTATCTTCCAGATAAGCAAAATGTTCCTCATCAAAATATCCCAGTTCCTGAAACAGTGCTTTTCGGTAAATCGCCGCACCGCCACAGGACGAGAAAATCTTCTTTTCTTTCCCGTAGTTCTTTGCCGGTTTTCCTTTTCCTCTGGCAAAAGCCCAGCCGAGAGCATTATAAAAATTGCCGGCATCATCAATCTTTTCCCGGTCATGAAACTGAAGCATCATCGCTCCCCCGGAAAAAGCTTTTCTCTTTGAACAGATACCCAGATACAATTCTTCCAGAAAATCCGGCTCCGCCTCCGTATCATTATTCAACAAAACTACATATTCCGCTTCTGCTGCTCGGATTCCTTCATTGACCGCCCTGCAAAATCCCATATTTTCCGGCAGTGCGATCACTTTTACTATGGGATATTGCTGTTCTACCAGTTCCCGGCTTCCATCCGTGGAACCATTATCCACGAACAGTATCTCCCACTCTTTCAGTGTCTGTACCATAAGACTGTCCAGACACTTTTTTACATACTGCATTCCGTTGTAATTGGGAATCACTACGGATACTTTTTTCATCTGTTTCTCCTGTCTCTATGCCCGCAAAGAGTAATTCCACTTACTCAATGTGAGATTTTTATTGTAATTGGGATCACCATTTTTCAAAATATCAATCCAGCGGTTTCTCATAAATTCGATTTCACTCTGGAAACGACGAACTTTTTCTTCACTGTCTTCCGTTCCCCTGGATTTGGATTCATAATGGTACAGTTCCACTTTCGGATTATAGACTACCAAATATCCCGCCTGTACCGTACGAAGGCAAAGATCCACATCATTGAAAGCCACAGTCAGTTTTTCCTCAAAGCCACCTAACTTTTCAAATACCTCTTTTTTCATCATCATGCACGCGGCAGTCACCGCGCTCAGATCCATCTGAATGGATGCCTTGTGCAGATATCCGGTTCGGGAACGGGGCATATTTAAGAAAGCATGTCCGGCAATCCCGCCGATTCCGATAATGGTTCCCGCATGCTGAATCGTATCATCCGGATAATACAGCTTTGCTCCCACAATCCCCACTTCTTCCCGCTGGCAATTTCCCAGCATTTCCTCCATCCATCGGGGATTGATCACTTCCACATCATTATTAAGAAACAGAAGATATTCTCCCTCGGTTTCTTTCTCTCCAAAATTATTGATTGCCGAGTAATTGAACATTCCCTGCCATGTAATGATCTTAACATTGGATCGTTTTTCAAGTTCTTTATAGTAAGCAAAAGTCTCCGGCTCTACGCTGTTATTTTCTATAATAATAATCTCATAATTGGTATATGTGGACTTTTCAAATACCGAATCCAGACATTTCTTCAAGGTTTCTTTCTGGTCTTTGTTCGGTATCAGAATCGAAATCCGTGGATTTTCTTTCACCGGATACTCCACCTGGTAAAATCCCAGGTCTTTCGTATGACTTACGATCCCTTCCACACCATTTCTTGCAAGATTTCCTTCAATAGCCCGTTTTCCCGCTTCAAAAGCATACATTTTGCTGGCCGGATTATCTGCCGTGGAAGCTTTATGTGTTCGCCAGTGGTATAAAACTTCCGGAATATGGCAGATTTCTTTCGCCTGCTCCACACATCGGAAAATGAAATCATAGTCCTGAGCCCCGTCATATTCTTTCCGGAACCCTCCCACTTTTTTCACCAGTGCAGTTCGCGCCACAAAAAAATGTGTAATATAATTATTAGAACGCAACAGATCCAGGTTGAAATCCGGCTTAAAATGCGGCTGAAAGTGTTCACTCAGATCTGTCGTCACCTTATCTTCATCCGTATAAAAAACATCAATGGTATCATCACGATTGAACGCTTCCGCCATCCGGTACAATGCCTGAGGAGCCAGAAGATCATCGTGATCCAGAAGTCCCACAAACTCTCCGGTAGCCATAGAAAACGCTTCATTGGTATTCTCTGCAATCCCCAGATTTTCATCCAGATTCTTAACACGAATCCTATCGTCCAGCCGGGTATACCGTTTTAGCACTTCCTTCATCTCTTTCACTTCCGGACTGGCATTCGCTATACAAAGTTCCCACCTGGAATAGGTCTGGTTTCGCACAGAATCAATCATCTGTTCCAGAAAAAGTATCGGTGTCCGATACGCAGGGACTACCACACTGAATACCGGATTACTTTGAAAAGTATGGTTTTTCTGCTTCTCCAGTTCACTGTCTGCCGGCTTGTGCTTTTCAAACCATGGACCGTAAGGAACTTCTTCCGGTTCCATACGTTCACAAAGACGCACCCAGAATTCTTTCGGACCATAGTGTTTCAAATAACGCAGTCCCTTTTGAATATTATATGGTTTTATTTTTTTCATATAGTGCAGCAGCTTGCCTGCATCCATGAATTTTCCTCCTGATACTTCTTATCACACATATACTGATCAATACTGAAAATGATTCAGTGCCTTCACCACTTCAGATGCTTCCTCCAGACTCAGGCTGTAATACATAGGCAAACGGAGAATGCGTTCGCTTTCTTTTGTAGTATAAACTTCTTCCCCATGAAATCTTCCAAACTTTCTTCCCGCTTTTGCCGAATGAAGAGGTACATAATGAAATACACCCAAAATTCCCTGCTCTTTCAGATAGGAAAGCAGCCTTGTTCTTGTTTCCAGATCCTTCACTTTTATGTAATACATATGAGCGTTGTGTGTAGCATACTCAGGTACATATGGCTGTTCAATCAGCCCTCTTTTAGCAAGGGGAGCCAGATTTTCATCATAATAATTCCAGATTGCCAGCCGCTTTTCATTAATTTTCTCTGCTTCCTCAAGCTGAGCCCACAAATAAGCCGCATTCATATCACTGGGCAGATAAGAAGAACCATATCCTACCCAGGTATATTTATCCACCTGTCCCCGGAAAAATTTGCTCCGATTTGTTCCTTTTTCCCGAAGAATCTCTGCCGGTTCCAGATACTTTTCATCCTGAAAGAGAATGGCTCCACCTTCTCCCATGGAATAATTTTTCGTTTCATGAAAACTGTAACATCCAAAATCTCCGATCGTTCCCAGTGCTTTCCCTTTATAATAAGCATTCACCCCCTGGGCTGCATCCTCAATCACTTTCAGATTATATTTCCTGGCAATCGCCATAATCTCATCCATGGCACAGGCTACACCGGCATAATGTACAGGAACGATTGCCTTTGTTTTATCCGTAATCGCTGCTTCAATCTTTGTCTCATCAATATTCATCGTATCCGGCCGGATATCTACAAATACACAGGTTGCACCACGCAGTACAAATGCATCCGCCGTCGACACAAATGTATAAGAGGGCATGATCACTTCGTCTCCCGGCTGGATATCTGCCAGATATGCCGCCATCTCAAGTGCATGTGTACAGGAAGTGGTTAAAAGTACCTCTTTCGTCTGAAAATGATCTCTCATCCATGCGGAACATTTTTTCGTAAACGGACCATCTCCACAGATCATACCATTCTGTTCAACAGCTTCCCGGATATATTCTGTTTCTTTTCCCACAAAAGGGGGTCTGTTAAAACTTATCTTCATTCTTTTTCCTCAATCTTCCCATCAGACAGTATAAATTAATATCCCAATTACAATAATAATATTGCCTGCCAATTTTCCTTTCGTAATCTTCTCTTTCAAAATCGCCCATGAAAAAATAAGCACAAATACATACGTAGCCGTATCAATCACCGGTCCGTACCGCATGTCTACCTGAGTATAACAAAAGGTATTCAGCAGAAGAACTCCGAAAAAAATCCCATAAGCCACAATCACCCGCCAGTTCAGATATTCTCTTATAGGGTTTTTGTATGTAATATTTGCACTCTGTTTTAAAAGCACCTGTGAAATGGCCGAAAAAAGAGTTCCGGCCAGCATCAGTAACATAAACAGTCTATTCATACCGCTGCACCATCCAAACTCCGATCAGTACCACAAGAATTCCTATGATATTCTGTACGGAAAGATTTTCATGAAATATAACCACTGCCCAGATCTGGGACCATAAAAGATATACACTTTTATTCGCATAAGCAGTTGATAAAGAAAATTTTTTAATCACCTGCTGCCATGCGATCGCATAAATTCCACAATTGGCTATCATCAGAAAGCCGAACACGTATAACATGATCCCTTTTAGTCCAGTTTTGTTATACTCCATAGACGCCATCTTCGAAAACACACTGGTCAGTGAGAATAGTAATATATTCAAGTGCAGCTGTATGTAATCTTTCATCTTTGCCATCTTTTCTTAGCTTCTCTCTCTAAAATAATGAATGTAACTGCTTCAGACATAAAATGATGTGGGTGTCAAAAGTGATTACAGTAACTAATTAAAAGCTATTATACCACTGAACATGTATTGCTTCAAGAATTGTTTTATTGCCTTGAAATAGATTGTTGAAAATGATATGATGATGCTAGGATTTCGGGAGCGTGAAACGCGAAGAAATCCGTAGTCTCATCTCATTTGGCGGGCAACTCATATGATTAATAATAGTTAATTACATAATTTTAAATTTAAGAGAACTGAGGAAAATACTATGTCACTATATTCTGTCGTAGTTCCGGTGTACAACTCGGAACACACTCTGGAAGAACTATATATACGACTGGAAAAAGTCTTCCGCGAAACGATCCGGCAGCCCTTTGAACTGATTCTTGTAGATGACGGCTCCAAAGATCGTTCCTTTGAAGTCATGCAGGAACTTCGGGAAAAAGATTCCCGTGTTCGAATCATTCAGATGGCACGCAACTTTGGACAGCATCCTGCTCTTTTATGCGGCTTTTCCCATGTGAAAGGGGATTTTGTTATCACCATGGACGATGATCTGCAGCATCCCCCGGAAGAAATCCCGAAAATGATCCATGTCATAAATGAACGAAATGATGTGGATGCAATCATTGCCAGCTACGAAGGTCGAAAACATAATCCCATCCGCAGGCTCGGAACAAAAGTTTCCGTCTGGGCAACTTCCAAGATGCTTGGGAAAGACCCGGATCTTCAGATCACAAGTTTTCGTCTGATCCGGCGTTTTCTGGTAGATGCAATGGTACAGACGAATACTTATAAACCTCAGATCGGCAATCTTCTTGTCCTGACCTCCAACCGGATCATCAACGTTCCGGTACAGCACGCAGCACGAGCTTACGGAAAAAGTGGTTATTCTTTCCGTCGTCTGGTAAAAGATCTGCTCTATGATATAACCTCACACTCTGCATTTCCGCTTCTTCTGGTACGAAATCTGGGGATCTTCAGTTTTCTGGTGAGCCTTGTCATGGGGATCTTCTTTTTTGCCCGTTACTGCATCTATGGTACTTCTGTAGAAGGATGGACCTCTCTGATGCTGGTGATGCTGGGATTTTTTGGCATTATTTTGCTTTCCATCGGAATTATCGGTATTTATCTGATGAATATATTAAATGAATCAAAAAAGATGCCTCACTACGTAGTACGTCAAAAAGATGTATAGTCAATATATGGCTATTCTACAGGAGAATCCGAAATATGAAAAAAGAAATTGGCGGGTATATGGAACTGGAAGAGTTTTCCGGCCAAGAGTATTACCCGGAACTTTATAAAGTGAATCTTGGGCGCACTGCCCTTTTGTGGCTGCTGGAATCCAGAAACTGCAAAAAGCTTCTGCTCCCGTATTTTCTGTGTGATTCTGTTATCGATGCCTGCAAAAATCATGGCATCGATCTGGAATTTTATCATTTGGATCCTTCACTGATGCCCATTCTTTCTCTTCCGAACGGTATGGAAGAAGGGGAATGGCTGTACCTGGTCAATTATTATGGGCAGCTCACAGATCAAAAGATCCGCTATTTTCAGCAAACATATGAAAGGATCATTGTTGACCATACCCATGCCTTCTATCAGGCACCCCTTTCCGGAGTGGATACTCTGTATTCCTGCCGCAAGTTCTTCGGGCTGAGTGACGGAGCGTATCTGGCTACAGATGCCCGATTGACGCCTGGAAAAGATATAGATCGTTCCAACAAACGACTGGAACATATTCTCGGACGCTATGAGGAAGATGCCGGCACTTATTATCAGAAAATGTTGGATAATGCATCCACCTATCACCATATGGAAATCCGCCGGATGTCCCGACTGACGCAAAATCTGCTTCGGGCGATTGACTATGATTTTGCAAAGACACGCAGAGAAAAAAACTATCAGCTTCTCCGGGAACTTCTTCCATCGGACAATCCATTTACGAAAACGGTACCCGAAGGACCATTTGCGTATCCTTATTACCATCCGGAAGGAATCAAGCTGAGAAAATTGCTGGCTGCCGAAAAAATATTTGTTCCCACAAACTGGTCTAATGTTTTTCGTGATATGCCCGAAGACAGTCCGGAACACGACTGGGCAGCCAATATCCTTCCCCTTCCCTGTGATCAGAGATATGGAGCGGAAGAAATGCGATATCTGGCTGATACACTCCATAGATTAGGAAATAATAGATGAGTATTTTATGAAAGGATTTTACTATGACACATCGTCTTCTTGTATTAGGAACCCTTGGCGAATTTGTACAACTGGTACAAAAAGCCAAAGCCCGCGGTATCTACACGATTGTATGCGACGGATACCCGGATGGACCGGCCCGTCAGTATGCTGATGAAGATTTTGTAATCCCTGTCACGGATATTGATGCAGTGGCGTCTCTTTGCAAAGAAAAAAGTGTAGACGGTATTATTACTTCTTTTTCCGATCTTCTTTTGGAATGTATAGTGAAGATTGCTGACAAAGCTGACCTCCCCTGGTATCTGAAACCGGAACAGCTCCCCTGGTATCGGGATAAAGCTGAAACAAAAAAAGCGTTGAAAGAGCTTGGACTTCCGACACCTGGATTTCGTCGCATTCCTGTAAAATATTTTACCGACTCAGCCAATGATTATTCACTTAGAGAATATCTGCAGGGTCTTTCTTTTCCATTGGTGACCAAGCCACTGGACAAATATGGTTCCCGGGGTATCTACGTGGTGCATAATCTGGAAGAACTGAAAAGTGCCGCTTTCCAAACCGCAGAATTTACCGATCTGGATGAAATTCTTGTGGAAGAATATAATACCGGATATGAGTTTAATATGATGACATGGGTTCTAGACGGCGAAGTGCAGATTATCAGTATCGCCGATCGGGAAAAAACAGACATCGGTGCCGGTGAAATCCCGATCAGTACCCGGAATGTCTATCCTTCACGCCTTTATAGCCAGGTAGCTCAACCGGCAAAGGATTTACTCCAAAAATTCATCTCCAAAACCGGACAGACCGACGGTGCTCTTTCTATGCAATTTTTCTGGAGACCGGATCAGGGAATTCAGGTATGTGAGATTGCCGCCCGCTTTTTCGGATATGAACATGAACTGACAGATATGGCCTTTGGTTTTAATATGGAAGATTTGCTTCTCAGCTACCTCTATGACAGAAAGCATCTGGAAGATATGTTAATAAAGCATCACCCCGATTCCCCGCTCCACCATGGCGCAGTACTTTATTTTCAGGGACGACTGCTGCAGATTGCAGATCAGACTGCTGCACAAACACTGGCAAAACACCCCGCTGTGAAAAAACCATGGATTTTCTATCACGAAGGGGAACGTGTCATAGAACACGGTCCGAATCCTTACGTGGCTCTGTATTATATTGAAGCTGAAACCCGGAAAAATCTGGATCAAATTACAGAAAAATTTTTTCATGATATGACAATAACAGATGCAGATGGAAATGAAGTGCTGTATCAAAATAAGATGCCTGATTATCCAGAAGAATAAAAATAAAATGGTAAATCATTTGCATATATAGTATGTAAGCTGCATGCAAATGATTTACCATTATCATGTTGAAACAAATCAGTAATTTACCGCATATACAGTCAAATAAACCATAACTGCCGAAAAAATCACTGCTGCCATTCCGACCAGAAAACATATTTTTCGTATTTTCTCACTTTTTACAAGCTTTTTCAACAAACATTCATATCCCAAAGTAACAAAATACATCATAGGAATCAACGCAGGCATCATATATCGTCCCTGTGCCTGGAAATCACTGAAATACGCATAATAAATCAGCAACAGCACAGGTATCACAATGGCCAAAATCATAATCTGGTGCATCCAGTTCTGTGCATTCCATACCCGATTTTTTCTCAGTATTCTTGTAATTGTTGTCCCATTTTCATCTTTTTCTTTTTTTTCAGAAATCACTCTGACGGATACAGAAATTATTTCTCTAAAATAGAATACATTTCCAATAATACCCACAAACAAAAACAGAAGATATCCTTTACTCCATAGCTCCGGCATAAAAATATCCATATGACCAAAAGTTCCTATAAAGCTCACCAAAACCGTAGCAAACCAATTATACTTCCATGTTCCAGGCTGCCAAATCATCATTTGATATAAACTCATTCCCAATGAACTGGGTGTTTGCCGATTCGATGGTTTTAATTCGTCAATTGCATACATTTGCGCATACTGTCTTGACGTACTCATCCCAAGAATATCCCCATCATACAAAACAGCATTGCGGATAAACCACCAGCCTGCGAATATAAATACAAGAATCAGTATAAAAATACCCTTTTTCAGCATTTCCCGGAAATCCCACTGTTTTTCCCTGCATTTCAGCATCATACCTGCAAAAAACAGCGCGCTGCACAACAGAAAACCATAGGCATTGTAATAAGAAAGGGCACATACAGACATTGCCGCCGCAAGCTGAATACAAAGCCGGTTTGTCCATCCGTCCTGCACGGCCCTTACCCAACAGTAAACAATCCATGCAGTAGAAAACACGGCAATTGAATCCATGTTAATATAAGAATGAATAAACACAGCTCCCGGCAGAAAGCTTACCAGTACTGCAAAAAACCATGCCGCTTCTTTTTCAAAAAGACGCTTTCCTATTTTTAAAGCAAAAAAAGCAGTCAGAGTACCAAAAATCACATTCACCAGACGCATGGATCTATAAACAGCAGTAAAACTATTGGTAAATAAGGAAGTAATTTTGCCAAACCCTGCAGCAATTATATACGTTGTAATTGGGTTGAAAGCATAAGAGATTCCCCAGTTCGCATTACGAATGGACGGATCACGCCCATCCGGCAGTGATCCGTGATCCATAATGTATTCTGCGATCTGAAACCTCATACTTTCGTCAGGTGAAGCATCGAAAGGGGCTTTTATCGCCCACATAAGGGTAAAGACAAATACGGCCGTCAAAAACGCCACTTCCAAAATCACTTCCGAATGTTTCGCATTTGTCTTTACACATTTTTTCAGAGTTGAATCTTCCATATTCTTCCTCTTAATACTCAATTTCTTTCAGATAACGGCTAAGTGCATCCTGCCAGGTAGGAAGACGTTTGAATCCATGCTCATCCAGTTTTTTCTTTTCCAGACGGCTGTTGGACGGTCTTTTTGCCTTCGCTTTATACTGCTCTGCACTGACCGGTACCACATTGATATCCATACCAGCCTGTTTGAATATCTCTTTCGCGAAATCATACCAGGAAATATATCCGCCTTCATTGGTCACGTGATATTTTCCGTACTCTTCTTTCTCCAGCATGTCCACAACCAGTCTTGCCAGATCGTAGGTATAGGTCGGAGTTCCGATCTGATCATTTACCACAGTCAGTGTGTCATGTGTCTTTCCCAGATTCAGCATAGTCTTAATAAAGTTCTTTCCATTTACGCCGAAAACCCAGGCAATGCGGACAATATAATACTTATCCAGGTACTTTTCTACTGCCTGCTCACCTTCGTATTTAGTAAGGCCATAAACATTCAGCGGCTCCACAACCGGATCATCCGGCTCCCAGGGACGTGTTCCCTCACCGTCAAATACATAATCCGTACTGAAATAAATCATTGGGATATCCAGTTCTTTACAAACTCTGGCAATATTCTCCGTTCCCAGTGCATTTACCTTCCGACACATCTCCACATTATCCTCTGCAGCATCCACAGCTGTCCATGCTGCACAATGTACCACACTGTCCACATGAGATTCCTTGATCACCCGGTCAACAGCTTCCGCATCTGTGATGTCCATCTCTTCCACATCAACACCGATACCCTCATAGCCACGCTTAGCCAGCTCGTTCATAACATCGAAACCTAACTGGCCTTTCACACCTGTTACTAATGCTCTCATAGTATTACCCTCCTGCTTTCTTTCTAAAGTCTCTTAAGAGAAAAATCCTGACTATTCAATGTCAGATTTGGATTGTAGTACGGATCACCGTCCCTGAGAATATCCGGCCACTTCTTAGCAAACGTTTCAATTTCCCGATTAAAACGCGCAACTTTCTCAGGTGTATCTTCCAGTCCTCTCGATTTTGATTCGTAATGATAAAGTTCTGCATATGGATTATATACGATAAGATAACCTGCCTGACGCAACTTCATACAGAAATCAATATCATTAAATGCCACCTGCAGATCTTCACTCAATCCACCCACTTCTTTAAATGCCTCTCTTTTTACCATCATACATGCTGCCGTAACAGCGCTGTAATCCTGAGCACAAATGATTCTGTGACAATATCCGGTATACCCACGCTTCTGCATCACAAAGCAGTGACCTGCGATTCCGCCAAATCCCACTACAACTCCGGCATGCTGAATCGTATCATCTTCATAATACAATCTGGCACCTACAGCACCTACATCATCTCTCATACAGTATCCGAGCAATTCTTCCAGACAATCCGGATTGATAATCTCTGTATCATTATTGAGAAGCAGCAGATACTCTCCATTTGCATAGGTCTCACCAAAATTATTGATAGCGGAATAATTAAATACACCTTTCCAGTAAACCACATGCACTCGAGGATTCACCGCTTCAAGCTGTTCATAATAAGCAAATGTCTCAGGATCTTCACTGTTATTTTCCACTATAATATATTCATAATTCTTATAAGTGGAATTCTTGTCAATAGAATCCATACACCTTTTCAGATCATCAATATGGTCTTTATTTGGAATGATAATAGAAATCAGCGGATCATATTCACGTATATAACGGGTTCTGTACAATCCAAGATATTCTCCTTTATACACTTCTGCATTCACACCGATTCTGTCAAAGTGCGCCTGAACAGCACGCTGCCCCGCATCAAAAGCATACAGCTTGCTCTCCGGATTTTCTGAAGTGGAATCCTCATGACATCTCCAGTGATACAAAATCTTTGGAATATGATGTATTTTTTCTTCACCGGCATCTTCCACACATCTGAAAATGAAGTCATAATCCTGTGCCCCATCAAATTCTGGCCGAAGCACTCCCACCCGGTCGATCAATTCTCTTTTTGCCACGAACAAATGACAAATATAATTCACAGTACACAAAAGGTCAATATTGAAATCCGGTTTAAAATGATACTGAAAGAACTTATGTCCATCCATCGTCATCTTATCCTCATCGGAATAGAGAACTTCCAGATTTTTATTACCATTGAGGGCTTTCACACATTCATATAATGCATGGACTGTCAATGTATCATCATGATCCGCAAACACAATAAAATCCCCATCTGCAGCTTGTATAGCCGCATTGGTATTTTCCGATATTTTCAGAGATTGCTGATGGGATATCACTTTGATTCTCGGCTCTCCTCTTTGCAGTTCTGCCAAAAGCTCCTGCAGAGGTGAATCCGGTCCACTTCCATCTGAAAGACACAACTGCCAGTTACCATATGTCTGCTGTTTTACAGAATCAACCATAGCCCGAAGATATTTCTCCGGAGTTTTATACAGGGGAACTACAATGGAAAACTTCGGTTCCCATTCAAACTTTATTTTACGCTGCCGTTCCAGTTCTGCTTTCGATGGCAGATGTTTTTTCAGCCATTTGGAATACTCGATTGTTTCATAACGATGTCTTTTCACTTTACTAACCGCTTTTTTGGTTAATTCCACCGGTCCATGAAGTTTCAGATAACGGCATCCCTTTTCCCA
The DNA here is from genome assembly GCA_004562915.1 of bacterium. GTDB lineage: Bacteria > Bacillota > Clostridia > Lachnospirales > Lachnospiraceae > Oliverpabstia. The sequence continues at coordinate 1,276 of SFQZ01000036.1, read as the reverse complement.
ATACTCCTGAGATTTTTCCAGGTAAATCTGTTCTCTCTTCATACTGATTTTTTTCTCAACACGACTGTCACCTGCAATAAACACCAACAAAAATTCCTTAACCGGTATTTTCTTCAATTCGATAAAGAATCCACACTTGGTCTCCACATCAAATTCATCATACATATCCACCACATCCGGTCGATTCATATACTGAATCTCACATGGAATCTCGTTATGTTCCAGATCTGTCACTTTCACTTGTACCGGCTGTGTATACACAGCCCAACCACGGATACCACAAGTATTCAACCCCAGTTCCCGATTAATATCTTCCAAAAAATAGTGCGGTTTGTTTTGTTTTTTGAGCAAATCCTTCACTGGTATGGAAAACCATAAAAATCTTTTACCCTCATCACTTCCATAGATTGATAATTTATGGTAATCTATCAGATTATCAGGCAGTTCAATTTCTACTTCAACACGAATTCCAGATATAAGCTCTAAATCTTTAAACCTGTCAACTGCACTGACTTTTTCCTGTGGTTTTATCTGTACCGATAATTCTTTTCCATCTATTACAGCTGAAATAATATACTCCTTCGGCCATATTCCCTGCAAACGATATAACATTGGATTTTGTAAATCAAACCGTTCTTTCTCAACTTCAAATAATTCTTTTGGCATATTCTTTCCTTTCTAGTTATGGCTAACACAATTATTCACTCTAAAGCTATCGTAAAGAACAATTTCCCTCCACCAACGATAGATTTTTATTATAATATGGATCGCCATTTCCCAGTTCTTTTGCCCATTTATCCTGAAAATGCTTAATCTCACCCGCAAATCTCAACTGCTTTTCAGGTGTGTCTTCGAGACCTCTTGATTTTGATTCATAATGATACATCTCCACGTATGGCGAAAATACTACCAATTTCCCTAAATTTCTAACTTTCATACAGAAATCAATATCATTAAAGGCCACCTTAAAAGTTTCATCCATTCCACCAACAGCCTCATAAACATCTTTTTTTACCATAAGACAAGCGGCTGTCACAGCACTCAGATCCTGTACCGTTACTAATTTTGCATTATATCCCGGCTCATTTCCATCTGCTCTGCAAAGAATATGTCCCGCAATTCCTCCCATACCGATAACCACACCCGCATGCTGTATCGTATGATCAGGATAATATAACTTAGCTCCTACAATTCCCACATCATCCCTCTGGCAATAACCCAGCATTTCTTCCATCCAGTCTGGTGAAATCACTTCAATATCATTATTCAACAGGAT
>SFQZ01000035.1 GCA_004562915.1 bacterium | reverse complement strand
ATATTCCAGTGTCTGGAATCCATACATACCATCTTCAATCTCAAAAGTTTTCGTCTTTGCTGCACGATCTTCTGCATTTACAATATCCATATAATCTTTTGTTTCATCAGCGTAATCATAAAGATTCAGGAATTGTCCATTCGGTGCATACTTTCTCAACTCATCCGTTGTAACACCCATAATAATATCCGGAAGATCAGCAGATGCTAAAGCAACACTTCTTTTTGTTGTATAATCTGCATCAGGAATCAACTGTAATTCCAGATGGATATTAAATTTTTCTTCAATAAGTTCCACAACTTTGTTTTCTTCTGACATTGGCTGAACCGCCGATTGAGAACGCATCAATGTCACAGTAATCAATTCATCTTCACCATCAGAACTTTCCCCTTCTGTTTTGGCAGATGATTCTGATTCTTTACTTGCATCATCAGATGATCCTCCACATCCTGTTAACATTCCGGTCAACATGGATAAACTAACTGCAACTGAGAGAAATCTTTTTACATTTTTCCTTTTCATGAGCACATCTCCTTTTTTATATTTTTTATCATGAGGTTAATCAACCTTTTACTGATCCTACCATAGCGCCTTTAACAAAGTATTTTTGTGCAAATGGATACACAACTAAAATTGGCGCAGTTGTAATAAAAATAACAGCATATTTTATATTTTTACCCAACACAGCACTATCTCCCGAAACGGATGCCGTTCCACTGCCGGAAGAAGCACTTCCCATTACTATATTTCTCAACAATAATTGTAATGGATACTTACTGCTTTCATCCATATACAGCAAACCTGGGATGAATGCATTCCACAAACCCACTGCGTAAAATAAAACTATTGTTGCAAGAGTTGCTTTTGCTAACGGTAAAACAATCTTATAGAAAATCTGCAAATCATTTGCACCGTCCAAATACGCTGATTCATACAATGCTTCCGGAATCGACTGAAAGCCGGTTCGCATAATGATCATATACCATACACTGATTGCTCCCGGAAGAACCATAGCCCATATCGTATTTTTCATATGCAGTGATGATACAACCATATAATTGGCTACCAAACCCGAATCAAAAAACATTGTAAAGGTAACAATAAAAGTAAAAATCTTTCTTCCATATAAAGTCCTTCTTGACAGCGGATACGCACACAGAGCTGTCATCGAAGTAGCAATCAAAGTTCCTACGATTGTATATACCAAAGAATTTCTGAAAGAGGTTAATACAGACTGATATGTAAGAGCAATTTTATATGCCTCCACATTAATTCCTTTTGGAAACAACCAGATTTCTCCTCTTGTAACTGCATATCCATCACTAATGGAACAAATAAACATATAGTATATAGGATAAATCACGATCAAACAGGCCAGGATAAGAACAATTGCAACTACAGCACAAAAGATTTTTTCTCCAGGACTTTTTTTCATCTTTTTTGTTTTGGTATAGTTATTATTCGCCTTCATATTGTCATCTCCTTACCACAAACTGGTTGCACCGATTTTATCAGCAGCTTTATTAGCACAACATATAAGAATCAAAGAAATAATTGCCTGGAATACACTAATTGCAGCTCCATAACTATAATTCGCATCAATCAATCCCCTTCTGTAAACATAAGTTGAAATAATATCTGCCGTTGAATAGGTTGCTCCATTGTACAGCAAAAGTATTTTTTCATATCCTACATTCAACATTCTTCCCAAGGTCAGAAGTAATTGAATCGAAATAATGGAGGATATACCCGGTAAACTGATATGAATCACCTGTTTCAATCTTGAAGCACCGTCTATTGCTGCTGCTTCATAGAGCTGCTGGTCTACACCAGATAACGCTGCCAGATAAATAATGGATCCCCAGCCTGCATTTTGCCAGATTTCTGTAATAATATAAATCGGTCTAAACCATGTAGGATCTGAAAGAAATGTTTTTGCCGTTCCTCCAAATATATTCACAATAACATCGTTGATAATTCCATCTGTTGCAAAAATATACATTGCCAGATTACATACAACAACTGTGGATATAAAATACGGCAAATAAGTGATAGTCTGAACTACTTTTTTTCTTCTCTGATTTTTCACTTCATTGATTAATAATGCAAGAATAATCGGAACCGGAAAGTAAAAAACCAAACTACACAAACTGATAATAATTGTATTTTTTAATACCGTGAAAAAATATGGATCATTTAAAAACATTTTAAAATATTTAAATCCAACCCAGGGACTTCCCCAAAGGCCAGCTCGGGCATTAAACCGTTTAAATGCAATTCCCAGCCATCCTATTGCTCCATATTTAAAAACGAAAAAATAAAGCAACGGAAGTGTCAGCATTAAATAAAGAAATCTGTTTTTCCATAATTGTTTTCGAACATAACTAAAATGATTCAACTTCTTTGTTTTTTTCTTCATAAAATTCCTTCCTATCATTGTTGTTTATTATTATTAAACAGCGTTTATTTTTATCATGTTTAGATTGTATATCATTTAATCAGATTTGTCAATTATTATAATATAAAATATTATGCAAAATGTCCTAAATCCAATCATTTTAATCCGAATTTCACTGCAACTTCTCTATAATTCTGTTATATATTGTATCTTGCACTCGAATAACAATTGATATTTTCGTTTAACAATGATAAAATATCTATATATATGATTTATTATTACTAAATAATATTCTATGAAAAGGAGAAATCTTCAATGTCAGCCAACGAATCATGCAATACAAATCCTAATATAAAGGTAAAATCTCTTGTTAAGGCTATAAAAGTACTGGAGTGCTTCAGTTCTCAAAAACCTTCTTTGGGAATTTCTGAAATTTCAGATATGACCGGATACAACAAGGCAACTGTTTACAACATAGCATCCACTTTTGCCGCTTTAGGATATTTAACACAGGATGCAGCTACACAACGTTATAGTTTGGGGCTTAAATTCCTTCACTTCAGCTATATCATCAACAGCAATATCACTTTATCAACCGTAATGGAGCCTTATCTGCAAAAAATAGCAGACATCACTCAGGAAACCGTTTTTCTTGGAATACCTTATGAAGATAAGGTATTGTATCTGGACACAAGAACTCCAGGCAATCAATTTAGACGACCAATTCTAGGAGAGAAAGCTTCTATGTATTGTACCGGTTTAGGTAAATGCTTATTGGCTTTCACAGCTCCCGGCAAATTGCCTTACTTGCCGGAAAGCTTTCCTGCTTTTACGGTAAATACCATTACCACGAAAGCTAAACTGCTTGAAGAGCTGGAAAATATACGAAACAAAGGCTACGCTATCGATAATATGGAACATGAATTCGGAATTTCCTGTGTAGCTGTACCTCTGTTCGGACAATCACACGAAGTCATTGGCGCCGTCAGCGTATCCGGCCCATCGCTCCGTTTTGATACCAACACCGTAGAATCCATTTATAATTCCCTAAAACAAATACTTGCAGAGGTTCAATATGTTTATTAGTAATGAAAACAAAAGCCCCGATATTCCAGACGTAGAATATCGGGGAATCTCCAGACCAGGTTTATTTTCCTGTATTGCCGATGCGGATTCTCGAAGGAAAGAATTTGATATAAAAAACCAATGTTTAATTTTTCATAAACAGTATATTGATTTTTTATTCATCGGTGACTCAATCACTGATTTTTGGGATTTGAATACATATTTTGATTGCCGAAATAATTTTATTGTCAACAGAGGAATCGGAGGAGATATTATCTCTAATCTAAAAAGGCGTTTTTATGCAGACTGCGTACAGTTAAACCCCAAATACGTCATACTCCAAATCGGCATAAACGATGCCAACGCTTTAGAACCCAATATTTGGAAAGCATTGCCAGGCAAAAGTCTCGATTCAGTTATCAGCAAAGCGCAAAGCGATTATACGCAATTATTAGAGATAATGGAAGATTATCAAATAAAACCCATCATATGTTCTTTACTTCCTACAAATATGACTTTTTCTCCGGTCAATAAGGAACGCCAATTATATGTATTAGCAATGAATCAGTTTTTATCCACATATTGCAAAACAAAAGATTTGATTTTTATCGATTATTTTAAAGAACTGGTAAAGGATGATGGTGTAAGTATCATCGATAATATTACACAGGAAGGTTTACATCCGCTTGTCCATGGGTATGATATTATGGCAGATACCTTACGCAACACATTAGCAAAATTTAGTATTTTATTGTAAGGCATCATTATTTCTTAATACAATATTTCCTCCCTTTTACTCATATAACTTCTCGGAATCTCATTCATTGAGATTCCGAGAAGTTATTCATCTTCCCAATTCTTCTCCTGTTGTATACTGTCTATATTTTCATCCTTTGGCGTATCCTTACTTCGATACATAGCAGCTAACGCCATTCCCCACAGTGGTCCGATTGCTAGTCCCAGAGCATGGTTATCCCATAGACCACAGCTGTTCAATGCTACACCCAACAACAAACCTAATCCTGCTCCTACTGTAATGGATGCGCTCTTTTTCTCATCTTTCTGCTTCTCCATGCCACAATTCACCGCCAATAAAGCCAATACAATTCCCACCAACACCCAGGGCAGAGCAGCCGTTACAAACTCTTTCATATCCGTTATTCCTCCTATTTCCGTCTTTTATCAATCATTACATTCATTGCAACATAGATTGCAACAGCAATCAAGATAGCGATAATGAGAATCATATACATATTGCTCAACGCAACTTTATCTCCGAAAAAATACAGATTACAGTCTACACTGTCACGGATGGCTTCCACTACCTCATCCGGAAAACCTTGATTACTCATTTCTTCAAAGACACCTCTCAGAGCATGGTTGCGCAGGAGGGACGTTCCGTAAGTTCCCGGCAGAAAAGAAATAACCTTCTGCAATCCATCGGAAAACTGAGAGATTGGCATATAGGCTCCACAGACAAAACCGTATCCTGCACTGACGATGGTGCCAACCGCTGAAGCCTGTCCTTGAGTGGATAATGGAAAATTCACACAGGAAGACAGAGCCGTACCGAACAACACCAGTAAAACCACATCCAGAAACACGTTTGCTACATCTCCGGCAGTCAGATACCATCCCACATAAGCCAGATATTCAAGACATACTCCTGTAGCAATAAAGCAAAACAGCAAAGTGGAAAGCAAAGTAGACAGGTAATAACTCAGAGCTAATGTACTGATTTTTACAGGCGCAATCGTAATATCCCTGCGAGCACCGGTAATCTTATCCTGCACCATAAGAAGATTGGAGCAGAATGCTACTGTCACACAGCTTACCGCCAGCAGAGAAGAGACCAATTCTCCGCCGACACATCCTCCGATCAGTTTGTCAGATACTGTTGCACCTGCCGACTCAAGAGCACTACAAAACGTATCTTCATAGACATTGCTCAAAAAAGTACCGTACAATACCAAAAGAATCAAAGGGGTGATCAATGAAGTGAAGAACATTCCTTTATCCTTAAAATACAGTTTGATATTACGTTTCATAAGAGAAGAAATCAAAGCACCACTTCTCATAATCTTCATTTTTCCGCACCTCCCACTAATTTTTTACCGGTTACCGACAGGAAAACATCATCCATTTTCCCCTTGGTGATCTCATAATCCCTGAATAATTCCGGATATTGTAAAATCAGCTTTGTGGCTTCTGCAGTGTTGGGTACTGATATACGATAAGCATCCCGGATAGTCTTATAAGGTGCACCCAGCTTTCTGATCTGATCCTCTTCTGCTCCGTAAATAGTAATAAAGTCTCCTGTATAAGTATTTTTCAATGTCAATGGTGTCCCCTCGGCAACAATTTTGCCGCTGTCCAGAATCACTACATAATCTGCATCGGCAGCTTCTTCCATATAATGAGTAGTAAGAAACACCGTCATTCCTTCATTCTTTCGCAGATCTCCCACAACCTTCCATAAAATATTTCTGGTCTGAGGATCAAGACCGGTGGTCGGTTCATCAAGTATCAGGATTTTCGGTCTGTGCAGCAATGCCCGGGCAATATCGATTCGCCGTCTTTGTCCGCCGGAAAGTTTTCCTACCGTGCGTTTCAGTAAATCCTCAAATTCCAGCAAATTTGCCAGTTCCGTCAATCGCTCTTTAAAGGCATTTCCAAAGATACCATACAGTGCCGCCCGGCTCTGCAGGTTATCCCTCACAGAAAGATCTTTGTCCAGAACAGAATTTTGAAATACTACACCCAGGCTGCGTTTAATGCTGTCAGGGTCTTTATCAAGATCAACACCCCCGATATGTACACTGCCCGTATTCTTAGCAAGCTGTCCGCACATAATGTTGATAGTGGTAGATTTTCCTGCTCCATTTACACCAAGAAAAGCAAACAGCTCTCCCTCTTTCACACGAAAACTAAGATCCTGTACTGCTTTCACCTCTCCAAATGTCTTGCTCAAATGATCAATCTCAATAATATTATTCATCCTCCGAATCCTCCGTTTTGCTCATCTTGTTTTCCTGCTTTCGGAAATTATATGCGGCAAAATACATATAGGATGCTGCCGTCCTTCATCTCTATTTTATATTCTATAAAAGATTCCCATTTTTAGATAGACATATTTTACAGGAGAATGTGTCCGTTTTGTATATAAAAATTCCCCGGGGATTTTATTTTCCCCGGGGAATCTCTGCTACTTCTATATTCTATTTCACATATTTTTCCAGTGTTTTTCTCACCGCACCTACACCAGCAATTTCTTCCACAAACATTTCTTCAATCTTTTCTCCGATTCCTGCTTCGTATAAATTGCTGCCGAAAATATTTGCATTGGAAAGAATATTTTTCAGCTGTCCCTGATAAGTTTCCGGTCTGCCTACCTGAATACCTTCCAGTTCCTTCGTCAGTTCCGGAATCATCGGATCTGCAGAAAGCTCGAATTTATTCCCCTCATCATCCACGCCAAGAAGATATCTACACCATCCTGCAATAGCCAGTGGAATCGCTGTCAGTTTTTTTGCGTCCCCATAAGCTGCCACATAGGATTTGATGGTTTCCCCATAACGAATTCCAACTTTTTGGGAAGTATCCGTAGCGATACGCTGAGGAGTATCCGGCATAAATGGATTCGGAATTCTCACATTGATGACTTCATCTACAAACTCTGCCGGAGAAAGGATTCCGGGATCTGTAACAACCGGCATTCCCTCCACAGGACCAATCTGGTGAACCAGTTTATTCAGCTGTTCATCTTTCATCTCATCCGCAATCAGCGTATATCCCAGAATACAGCCATACACAGCCAAAGCGGTATGCAAAGGATTCAGACAGGTAGTCACCTTCATCCGCTCCACTTTATTGACGGTATCTCTGTCTGTCATATACACACCTGCTTTTTCTAAAGCCGGTCTGCCATTCGGGAACTTATCTTCAATGACCAGATACTGCGGTCCTTCTGCATTGACAAACGGTGCAATATAAGTTTTCTTTGATGTAATCACCGGTGCAATATCTTCTACTCCGGTCTTTTCCAGTTCTGCACATACAGACTCTGCCGGCCGGGGAGTAATCTTATCGATCATAGACCATGGGAATGAAACTTGTTTTTCGTCTGACAGATATTCCACAAATCCTTCTTCCACATATCCTTTTTCCTGCCATTCTTTTGCCATAGTCAGTACAGAAGACTGCAGTTTTTCTCCATTATGAGAACAGTTATCCATGGACACAACAGCCAGAGGAGCTTTATTTTCTTTGAATCGTTCATACAGCAGTGCACAGACTACTGCCATAGCAGATACCGGTTTTTCAGGTCCATTATTAATATCAGCCTGAATAAATGGAAAATAATTTCCATCGGCACCTTTCAGTGCATACCCTTTTTCTGTAATTGTAAAGGAAATCATCTGAAGTCCCGGATTTACAAAAATTTCTTTCAGACGGTTCCATTCTTCAGCCACACCAGACTGCGCTTTGATTGCTTCTGTCAGAGAACCCAGAACTTTTTTGTCCGTAGAACCATCTGCTTTTAAAGTAACTGCAAGAACCAGATTATCATAGGGTTCATAAATCTTATCCACCACATCAAAATCAAAAGTTTCCACACAGGTAATTCCTTTATCTGTCTCTCCTGCAACAATCAAAGTGTCTGCCAAACCTCCGATAAAAATACGGAAAATATTTCCTGCTCCAAAATGTACCCAAACAGGAGCCTTCTTGGTATTTTCAACCAATTTTTCAATGTCATAGGAAGGAAGGGCAATGCCTGCCTCTTCCCATTCCTTTTTATTTTTAATACCATCTAATGTCAGCTTCATAATCTCTCACACTTTCATTCATTAATTGTCTTTTTTGATAGATTCCCAGAGTCCACACAAATAAGCGGCTCCCAGTGCACGGTCATACAGACCATATCCTGGCATAGCTTTTTCTCCCCAGATCATACGTCCGTGATCCGGGCGAATCGGTCCCTCAAATCCTGTCTCATACAGTGCTTTCATGATTGCATGCATATCAAAAGTTCCGTCCTCGCTGAGATGTGCACTTTCCTCAAAATCACGCATACCATCGTTAAACCGCAGGTTACGTACATGAGCAAAATGAATTCGTCCTTTCAGCATATGAATGGTGTCAATCAGGTCATTGCTCAGATTGGTTCCGTAGGAACCTGTACAGAATGTAACACCATTGTGTTTATTTGGAACCATGTCCATCATACGTTTCAGTTTCTGCTGCGTGGAAATGATACGTGGCAGTCCAAATACACTCCATGACGGATCATCCGGGTGAATCGCCATATTAATATCATATTTATCACAAACCGGCATAATGGCTTCCAGAAAATATTTCAGATTATCAAACAATTTATCCTCATCAATATCCTTATACATTTCAAACAACTCTTTTACCTTTGCCATACGCTCCGGCTCCCAGCCCGGCATAACCGCACCATTCATATCATCTTTGATAGCTGCAAACATTTTTTCCGGATCCATACCATCAATCTTATCCTGACTGTAGGCAAGTACTGTAGTTCCATCCTCTCTCATACGGTCCAGTTCTGTTCTTGTCCAGTCAAAAACAGGCATAAAATTATAACATACCATATGAATATCTGCTTTTCCCAGATTCTCCAGTGTCTCAATATAAGCAGCAATATCTTTATCTCTTTCCGGAGAACCGGTCTTGATTGCATCACTTACATTGACGCTTTCAATACCTGCAAGATAAAGTCCTGCATCTTCAACTTCTTTTTTCATTGCCAGGATTTCATCCAGTGTCCATACTTCACCCGGCATTTTATTATAGAGAGTTGTGATAATTCCTTTTACATAACAGGTCTGGCGAATCTGCTCCAGAGTAACGGTATCATTTTCTTTGCCATACCAGCGCATTGTCATTTTCATAGTTCAAAATCCTCCTGATTTTTATATTATTATTGTAATTAACCCATAAAGAAATTCATCGGAACCGTAACAATTGCCGGGAAGAAAACCATCAACAGCAGAATGATGACCTCCGCCAGCAAAAACGGCCAGACAGCTTTTACAATTCTCTCCATATTGATTTTTCCTGCACTGCATGCCACATTCAAAACAGTACCTACCGGCGGTGTCAGAAGACCAAGAACTGTCATCAGAATAAACACCAGTCCGAAATATACCGGATCGATTCCTGCTGCTTTGATTGCAGGAAGCAAAACAGGTGTCAGGATCATAATAGTCGGTGTAACGTCCATAGAAGTACCCACAAGCAGAACAATGACACAGATAATCAGCATCAGTAATGTAGGATGAGCAATAAACGGTGCCAGAATTCCGGTAACAATAGACGGAATGTTTGCTACAGTCATCAGCCAGGAAGAAACCATTGCCGCTGCTGCCAGGAACATGATAACAGAAGAAGATTTTGCTGCGGACACCAGACAATCCATCAACATGGATATTTTTAATTCTTTATAAACAAACATACCGATTACCAGAGCGTAAACCGCCGTGATAACACCAGCCTCTGTAGGTGTGAATTTTCCGCTTCTCAGTCCTACAAGAATAAATACCGGAAGAAGCAGTGCCCAGAATCCATCCAGAAGAGCTTTTGCGATTTCTCTCTTACTCTGACGTTTTGCTGTCGGGAGATTATGTTTTCTTGCGATAAAAAACCACAGAACACACAATGCAACAGACAGATATATTGCCGGAGCGATACCAGCCATAAACATTTTTGTTACAGATACCCCTGCCTGTACACCAAAAATAATCATTGGTACGGAAGGAGGCATGATCGGTGAAAGAATATTTCCGGCTGCGATCAGTCCTGTACAGGTATCTCTCTTATATCCGGCTCTTACCATCATAGGAATCAGGATCGCACCAAGTGCTGCTGTGGAAGCAACTGCGGAACCAACCATGCTGGCAAACAGCAGGATAGCCATAATGGATACATAACCAAGTCCGCCGCGTACATGACCAACCAAAGCATTGGCCGCATTTACAATTCTCTTGGTAATACCACCGCGGTTCATGAATTCACCTGCCATGATAAAGAACGGTACAGCCATCATGGAGAAAGAATCCGCTCCGGAAAACAGATTCTGAGACAAAATCTGTGAGTTAAATCCATTCAGATACAGCATCATGCAGACACCGCTGAATAACAGTGAAAAACAAATGGGTAATCCTATCAGCATACCGCCGATCAGGGCACCTAAAAATACCAACAATGTCATCTTATTTTCCTCCCTCTTCCTTTTCTCTCAGGCGTTTTGCATACTCTTCATCAGACAGATTTTCTGCGTCTTCCATAGCTTCCGCAGCAACTTCATCATCATCAGAAGTGCTCATGGTAACAATCTGTGAAATCTCTGACGGATGAGTCACTGCATGAGCTATATTTCCAATTGCCATAATTGCAATGGAAACCCCTGTGATGATACCTGCAAAATACAATACAGAATAAGGAATCCCCAGTGCAGCTGTTTTTGACGCTGTATTCTGCAGCACCATTTTATAAGAACCATGAATCAAAATTCCCATAATAACTGCGATCAATGTCTGGGAAACCACATACATGACCATCTGAACCTGTGGTTTCATTCTGGAAATCAGCGTATCTACTCCCAGATGTCCGTTCACACGCATAGCGCTGATTGCTCCAATATAAGTTACATATACAAACAAATATCTTGACAGTTCTTCTGACCAGGTCAGTCCTGAATTAAAGAATGTACGAAGTACAACATTCAGAAACACAAACACTACCATAAGACCGGTAAGAATACCTGTAAAGTAATCAATTCCCTTAAACAGCTTATCCATTAACTTATTCATTGTCTTCTCCTTATTCAATGCTATCTACCATTTCTCTGACTTCCGGTACCCAGTCATACTGAGATTCCAGATAATCATATACCGGCTGAATCTTTTCAAGCATAACCTCTCTGTCTTCCTCAGACAATTCTGTAAATGTAAGTCCCTCATCTTTCATAAAATGTTTGTCTGATTCCAGCTGCTCAATATACAGATCCCATGCATAATCGGAAGCTTCCGCTGCAGCTTCTTTAAAAATAGCCTGATCTTCTTCGTCAATACTGCTCCAGAATTCATCTCCTGCAAAAAGTTCCAGTGAAGCAATGATATGATTTGTGTTATAGACATAATCCTGAACCTCATACCAACCTTCTGTCTTAACTGTAGCAAGCGGATTATCCTGTCCGTCAGCAACCCCCTGTTCCAGAGCAGTAAATACTTCGCCCATATCCATGATAACAACATTGGCTCCAAGACTTTCCGCCAGTTTTACGTGAATCGGGTTATTCGGCATTCTCAATTTCTGTCCTTTAAAATCATCCAGACTTTCCAGTTTCTTATTGGAAGTAAATACACGAGCACCATTGGGCAGCCAGGAAAGAAGCTGTACCGGCTGACTTCCCTCTATATCATCCGCAATATAATCTCCCAGTTCTCCCTGATAGCATCTTCTTGCATGTTCCACATCCCGAAACATAAATGGGAAATCAGGTATAGCCATCTTTGGTGTTTCTGACCACATGGAAGTTCCGACTACACACATCTCAATAATGCCGTTCCTTGTATAGTCATAAGTAACTTTTTCACTTCCAAGTACACTTGAGTTATAAATCTGAATATCATATTTATTACCCGTTTTTTCTTCTATCATTGGTTTAAAGACTTCCTCAAGGGCAACTGCTGCCGGTGTCTGCGCTGACACACAAACTGCAATCTTTACCAGCTTTCCTTTACTCTCTCCATCCTGTCCGGAACATCCGGTAAGAGAACCAATTGCCAGGATAGAAGCCGTAAGTACACATAGACCTCTCTTTGCAATTTTTGCAAATTTCATATAAATACATCCTCCTATATTAGTATGATCTGAACCATTTTACCTCACTCACAAACCCAACGCCTTGCATACTTGTATGGTAGTATATTTAAATAGTTTTTACAAGTTGGAAAAAATACTAATATTATTGTGTCGTTTTTGCGTATTTTTTACATTTTTATTTGGCTTTTTAATTTGTATATTGACTTTTTTTCTTTTCACTTCTATTATACTAGTATACAAGTTATCTCATTTACTTACTCATCGCCAATAAAATCACTCACCAATAAAACATCTTGTCAAAACCAATTAATATTTATTAAGAAAAGAGGATTTGTTACATGAAAGCAATACAAATTGTAAAACCAAATCAGTTAGAAGTCATTGATATTGAAAAACCTGCTATCGATGAAAAGAATAATGTCTTAGTTAAAATGACAGCTGCCGGTATCTGCGGTTCTGATATGGGTATCTATCATGGAACCAATGCAGCCGCCACTTATCCGAGAATTATTGGTCATGAAATGGTTGGAGTTGTGGAAGAAACGGGTGCAGATGTGAAAAATCTGAAAATCGGTGACCGTGTGATTATCAATCAGGTTACAAGCTGCGGCGAATGTTATCCATGCAGAAAAGGAAGAGGGAATGTGTGTGATAACCTGAAAGTAAGAGGTGTACATATTGATGGCGGCTACAGAGAATATATCACCGTACCGGAAAGTGACTGTTACATTCTTCCAAACTCTCTTTCCGATGAAGATGCAGTTATGATCGAACCTACCACAATCGCCATCCAGTCCTGCACGAGAGCGGAACTGGAAAAAGATGATATGCTTCTGATTTATGGAGCAGGTGCACTCGGAAGTTCCATTCTGAAAATTGCAAGTAAAATCTGCGACCATATTATTGTTGCAGATATTATGGATGACAAACTGGAAGAAGCAAAACATGCCGGAGCAAAATATACAATTAATGCCATGACTGAAGATTTCCAGGCTAAAGTGCTGGAGTATACTCACGGCCGCGGTTCTACCGTATCCATTGACGCAGCCTGTGTAAAAAATTCTCTCCTGCTTTTGTTACAGGCAACCGGAAATGCAGGCCGTGTCATCACTATGGGATTTTCCACTGCCGCCACAGAAGTAAATCAGTTCCTCATCACCTCCAAAGAACTGGATGTGAGAGGTTCCAGACTGCAGAATAAAATGTTTGGAAAAGCGATTTCCATGATCAATGAAGGAACTCTGGATCTTACCAATTCTATCTCCCACACTTTCCCGCTTACAAAAGCTCAGGAAGCATTCGATTTTGTGGACAGCCGTGATCCTTCTATCCGGAAAATAGTTTTTACTTTCGATGAACTCTGCTAAATATTGACTGCATAAAAAAATCATGATAAAGAGGATGAAGCAAAATGTAGATTTTCTACCGAATTTGCTTTATCCTCTTTCTTTTTAAGGTCGAGTATGGAAAATTTTAGATCGTAGTAGTATACTAGTATTGTTGATATACTGTAATTGATTGGAAATAAACAGATTTCCATAAAAAAGTGAGGACTAAAAATTGACTATGAAGATTTTAGACAAAATTCCATATGAAAATGCCCGTTCTTACGCCATACGGGTTCTTATGTACAATATTATAAATTTGGAACTTCCTCCCGGAAGTGCCGTAAGCGAAAATGAACTCTCTGCAGCGCTTTCCCTCTCCCGTACTCCCGTCCGGGAAGCACTCATTGAACTGAGCCGTATCAATCTTGTGGAAATACTTCCCCAGCGCGGAAGTTATATTTCAAAAATTGATTACGAACTGGTGGAAGAATCCCGATTCATGCGGCTGGTCATGGAAATTGCAATTTTGAAACTGGCCTGTGAAAGAATCTCTCAGGAATATATTACGAAACTGGAATATAATCTTAAAGAACAAAGTAAATATACGGAACTGGAACATGCAGCAGAATTCATGGAACTGGATAACGAATTCCATCGTCTGATTTTTGAATCCGTGAATAAAATGTGGTCCTACAAAATCGTGAATGACCAGATGGTGCATTTCAACAGACTACGTGCTCTTTCTTTAAAATCTATCAAAAATAAATATTCTCTGAAAGATCACGAAGATATTCTATATGCAATCAAACGACAGGATGCGGAGATGGCAGAAATGCTTATAACACGCCACCTGACACGCCACCAGATGGAAAAATCTGAACTTCTGGAATTATATCCGGATTACTTTCAATAACAGGGACAGGGGACCCCTGTCCCTGTGCCCTATCCTGTTTGGGCCTATGCAAAATTTTTATACTCCCAGTTACCTTTTTCTTATAAAATCAGGGCAAATTCACTTGTTTTTCATGAATTTTGTCCCTACTGCTCTTTTTCATATCTCTCAGCCTCAGGATCCCGAAATCCACCCAGTCGGCTCCACTCCTTCGTCTCATCATCACGAACCGTTTCTGACTGATTCTGATACAGAAATCGAACCAGTGGATATACATCAATCCAGATCTGATTATTTCCCTCTCTCTGGGATTCATCAAATATAAGCTGCAATCCAAAATGAAGATGATATTGATCAATATTATTCACATTTTCTTTTGTACTATACCCTGTACGCCCCATGTAACCGATCACATCTCCGGCCTGCACTACACTTCCCTTCTCCAGCCCTGAAGCATACGGTCTGTTCTGCCTCAGATGTGCATAATAATAGTACCGTTTTCCGTCAAAACTATTGATTCCGATTCTCCATCCTCCATACTGATTCCATCCAAGTTCTGCCACATAACCGGATTCCACCGCTATAACCGGAGTTCCCACCTGCCCCATCATATCATGTCCCAGATGATTTCTTTTATATCCGTAGCTTCTGGATACACCAAAATCATCATAATCCGAATATGGAAATCCTTTTGCGATAGGATGAAACGCTTTTAGCCCGTATTCTGTTTTCCACCTGGCTGTGTCATCATTCTTTTCATTCTTATCCAAAACCTGATATTCTCCGATCATTCCCCCGAGAATCGCCTTATAAGCTTCATGATAATATGCATAATACTCCATTCCCTCTGTTAACTTCTCTATTGTAACTTCCCCGGAAGACAATTTTTCTGCTGTTTCATTTATATCTGCAGGTTCAAACCGGCTGAAATCCCCTCCATATCTGGCTCCCAGATACGCCAGAAGCTCCACCCAGTCAATCGGATATTTCGTATCATGTGTTTCAATGTCATACTCACATGCAAGCTGAAGTGCCTCTTTAGTCACATGGAACTCCACCCACTTGATATATTTTTTCTGCTCTGTACTGTCAGACTCCGTTTCATACAGAAAATTTTCCTCAGCTTCTTTTATATCAGTTCCGGTTTCAATTTCTTTGTCCCTGTACTTTTTCCAAAAAACTGCTCCTCCAAAACATACAGAAATAACAGTAAAAAAACAAAGCATGATAATTCCATATTTCCGTTTACTATATATTGTTCCTAAAGACTTTTTCATTCTTCACCAACACTTACTTCGGCTTAGAAACAGTATATTCGGTTTATGGGAAAATTATCATACTGAACAGACAGGGGACAGACACCTGTCCGTTTCTTATAAATACATATCTCTGATTTCCTCCGGCACCAGACTTCCGCCTGTTGCCCATACAATATGAACCGCATTCTTCATCTTATTTATCAGTCCGTTTGTTTCCAGATATTTCTTTGCCTCCACATCATTACTTATACAGACTGGTCCCCGAAAACCTGCGCATGCACTCGGTTCGAGGAAAATGTTTTCTGTTTCCAGTAAGTCTTTCAGATACCGGGATAATCTGGAATCTTCGATCGTCATTTCTCCACTCAACATTTTTTTCATGATACCGCCCACAAATGCTGACGGTCTTCCTACTGCAAGTCCGTCGGCCTGTGTTTTTCCACTGAGACCGATATCCTGAACGGAAATTTTGTTATTCAGTCCGGTAGCCAGTCCAAGCAGCATACAGGGTGCCTGTACCGGTTCCACAAAAAAACAATGCACAGAATCTTTAAAAATCTGTTTCAGCCCAAAACTGATTCCGCCCGGTGCCCCTCCAACTCCGCAGGGAATATAGACAAACAAAGGATGCTCTTCATCTACCGTTATTTTCATTTCTTCCAACTGTTTTTGAAGCCTTTTTCCTGCAACCGAATAACCAAGAAAGAGATTTCTTGAGTTCTCATCGTCCACAAAATAACTGTTTTTATCCGCATCTGAGAGTGCTCTTCCTCTCTTCACTGCTTCCCCATAATCTCCCTGGTATTCTCTTACATCGACATCATAACTCCTGAGCAGATCTTTTTTCCACTGTTTTGCATCTGCCGACATATGAACGATCACACGGTATCCCAGTACAGCACTGATAATTCCGATACTTAATCCCAGATTTCCCGTAGAGCCTACCTGAATCGTATAAGCACTGAAAAATTTTCTGATATCCGGATCCCCCAGTCGTTCGTAGCTTTCTCCGTCTCTAAGAAGCTTATGTTCCAGCACCAGATCTTCTGTATGCTTCAAAACTTCATAGATTCCCCCTCTGGCTTTCACGGAACCTGCAATTGCAAGGTGGCTGTCTTCCTTCAGCATAAGATTCCCTTCCAGATTACTTTTATATTTTTCATTGATACGCTGTTTCATGGCTTCAATCTCTACCAGAGGAGATTCAATCAAACCCTGATGTTTCTGCGTCTCAGGAAAATATTTTTGAATCAGAGGTGCAAAACGGAGCAGTCTCTGTTCTGCATCCTCCACATTCTTTTGCCCCAGCTCACATTCCCGCATACTCTCCTCAAAATCCGTTTTTTCCGGATTGATCCACAGCACCTCTTCTGCCTGTCTCATTTTCTCCAGAACAGGCAGTTGCTTCAAAACAGATATTTTTCCCTGATCGTTATCAAAATTTTCCATACTATTCCTCCCTACAGTTCAGGATATCCTCCCACTGTACTTAAAGTATAGTACCTTTTTCATCCAACCACAACGCATTTGTCCAGGCTGTCTGCCCTTTTGCGTCTATACACTCAATCCTCACGTACGTCTCTCCGCCCTGCAGATCATGACATCCATAGTTCAATTTGTCCACATGACGAAGCACAGTTTCACTGCTTCCCACTTTTCCGCCTACGATAAAATTGATACGTTCCACATCGGAGCATTCCACAAATACATTACTGCCATCAATCCCCCACTGATAGATCTGCGGGCCTGCCGTAAAATAATAATCCCCGGACAGCAAATGATTGACGATAGCCTCATGAGATAATTCTTCCGATCGAACCATCACATATCCTCCCAGACTGTCAAAAAACTTTCCCGGATTATGATTGTCATCGGAAGCAAATCCATGAATATGGGTTCCCTTTCTCAGCATGGCATCCCAGAAAACACTGTCATATCCCTCTCCGCATTCAACCACGGTACCATAGTTGTATATCTCAACCGCCCATACATTTTTAAGATTCACCACTTCACCTGTTTCCACACGGGACCATGCCGGGTGATTATAGGTTGTAAAACAGCCCTTCTCTCTCAGACTGTCGGCTAACTTCTGGGCCACTTCCAGTCCGTTCCACTCTTCTACGAACACCGGTGGTTCCAGTTTTTCTCCATGTTTAAAAAGTTTATCTCCGGCTGCTTTCTGCATTGCCTCATTTCCCAGAATTCCATGAATATGATGCGTTTTTTTCAAACCAGTCTCTTCTTTATTCAACAGCCATGCAGATGCTTCCACACCCGGAAGCAGAATAAAATCTTCACAGTCAAACTGCTCTCTCAGATCTGTATACACATCATGTTCACTCAGACACATAAAGTGATATCCATAGCTTTTATATAATTTTACCGCTTCTTCCGGCTTCAGTTTTCCATCGGAATTGGTAGTATGTGAATGGAGATTTCCTTTATACCAGTTTCCTGTTTCCGAAAACATTGCTTTTTTCATACAGCATCCTCCACTTCAAGGCAGTTTCTTTCTTCCATTGACAGCCATACTTCTGTACCCTCTTCAAAAATAGAAAAGCTTCTGAACAAGGTATCCGCAGAAATTCGAATACCATTTACATCTACCGCATAGCGGAGAACATTTCCTCTGGGAAGGCTTTCCACCACTTTTCCTTTGAATTCATAGCAGTTTTCACGGTTCTTCTTTTCGCGGGAAATAGAAATCGTCTCCGGACGAATAACAACTGAATTTTTTCCCACCTGCTCTTCCCCGGTAATGGCTGTGAAATCTGCCGGTGTCAGTACATTATAGTTACCGATAAAACCTGCTGCAAATTTTGTTCTCGGATCTGTATATACTTCAATCGGTGTTCCCAACTGTTCAATCTTTCCTTCATTCAGAAGACAGATTCTGTCTGACATGATCATAGCCTCATCCTGATCATGCGTAACAAAAATTGTGGTGATATTCAGTTCTTTCTGAATTCTTCTGATCTCCACCTGAAGGTTCTTTCTCAGCTTTGCATCAATAGCACTTAAAGGTTCATCGAGAAGCAGAACCTTCGGTTTTGTCACGATTGCTCTTGCCAGCGCCACACGCTGCTGTTGTCCCCCTGAAAGCTGTGACGGATAAGATTTCGCCTTATCTTCAAGCCCGACCATTTTCAGTACTCCCTCAACTTCTTTTTTAATCTCTTCTTTGGACAATTTTTTTATCTTTAATCCAAAAGCAAGATTCTGTTCCACAGTCATATTCGGGAAAAGGCTATACTGCTGAAAAACCATACCAATCTGCCGTAGTCTTGCGTCTACATGAGTGATATCCTTATCTTCCAGCATGATCACTCCCTCCTGTACCTCTTCCAGACCTGCCAGACACCGCAGCAGCGTACTTTTTCCACATCCTGAAGGTCCAAGGAGAGTCAGAAGCTCGCCTTTCTCCACTTCCAGATTGATTCCTTTCAATACATGGTTGCTGCCAAAAGATTTATTTATATTTTTAAATGTTATGTATGCCATTATCTTTCCATGCTCCCTTTCTTCTCATTCTGACTTTTATTTACCACATAATTAATAATTCCTGTAAGAATCAGTAATATGACAACTGCTGCACTCAATGCCTGGGTATCCGTTGCCCTATTCCTGTACAGATAAGACTGCGCAGTCTCATACTGGGAAGAAGCAATAATTTTAATTATCGCAAAATCTCCAAAAAGTCCCGCAAAACTCATAAGGGCTGAGGTGGAAAGTCCCGGCAGAATAGCCGGAATCACAATGGTTATATAACTGTGGATTTTCCGGTATCCGAGCATTTCGGCAGCTTCCAGAATCGCATGGGTATTTACCGCATATAAGCTGTTTCTTATACCCTGATAAGTTACAGGCATGATAAATACACTGTATATAAACATAAGCATGATAATACGGTTTGCAAAAATAGTATTCGTACCTGCATAGGTTCCAAGTACAGAAGTAGCCAGTATGATTCCGTTAATCGTTGTAGGAATCAAACAGAAAATCTGCACAAATTTTTCCATTCCCGGAAGATAAACGATCACCACATAAAGTGCAAACAGGACACTAATATTTGTGATGAGCACAGGGGCGGCAGATATCATCATACCTCTCAGAATTCCCATCAGAAATTGACTGTTTGTCAGCGTTTTTATATAATATTTTAAAGTAAATCCGTTCGGAAGCACAGTCACCCATCTTTCCGCAAATGAGTATATAAATGTGACGATCAGCGGCAGAAGCAAAAAGGCGGCAATACAAATTTCCAAAATCCAACGTAATACACTATACTTTTTCATTTCGTCGTCCCTTTCTCAAAATGTTTCTTACAGAGATTGGTAAGTCCAATCTCTACCAGCACAATCACAAGAAGCACTATAGAAAGAGAACTTCCAAGTCCCGGACGCTGCCGCACATCCCCTACAAACATATCTACAATTTTGACCGGCAGAAGGGATATACTGTTATTTACCAAAAGATATGGTGTTGCGTAAGTCGCAATCGCATTGGAAAACAGCATATTGAAAGTACCAAGGATACCCGGCATCATAACAGGAATTCCGATCTGTAACCAGAAACGTACACTCCCGGCATTCATGAGCCTTGCAGCCTCTTTCCACTCTTTTTTCACCTTTTCAAATGTAGGAAGCAGAAGAAGCGTTCCCATGGGAATCTGAAAATACACATAAATGATAAACATTCCTCGCATAGAATACAGATTGTAGGAGGATAATGGAGTAAAACCAATCTTCTGACTGATCAGCACAAATACACCCGCAGTTCCCAAAACGGTGATAAATGCTATCGTAAGCGGAACCCCCGAAAATGTAGATGTAAGATTCAAAAGTGAAAGATACCACGTTTTCTTCTTGCCCGTTTCTCTGCTCAGTGCCATAGCAAGAAAGAAATCAATCACCAACCCGACGATCGTTGATAAAATCGTAATCCACAGGCTGTTTTTAATTGCCACCATATATATTGGCTTTTCTATAATCTGTTTAAAATTGTCCAGTGTAAATTGTCCGCCGTCCAGAAAACTGTTAATAATCATACTTACCAGCGGTACACATTCAAACAATACGATAATAAATGCAAGGGGCAGAAGGAATGCCATTCTGCCGCCTGTTTTTTTCCAGTTTTTCATTTTTACTTACCTCAGAATCAACTGCTGAGAATCTCAGCCCATCAGCGGGATAATTTCTTCTTCCCAACGGGATGCTATTTCCATACATGCCTCAGTAACAGCATCATTGTCTGTCATTGGAATTGTATCTGTATACTCGGAATCATCAATCATCTTATCTGCCAGTTCTTCCGGTAATTCCACATCGGAACGGATCGGACGTGCATATCCTCTCGCACGGTCAATCTGTCCTTCATCACTCAACAGATATTCCACAGCCAGAGCCGCTGAATACGGATGAGGCGCATATTTATTGATTACAAGGCAATAACCGGACTGAATAGCTCCATCTTTCATAACATGACAGTCAATACTTGCTTCCGGAACTGTCTCCAGTGTAAGATCACGATACTGTAAGGTCAGATAATCCCAGGTAAGCAGTACATCAATCTCATTTCTCTCCATTCTCTCCTGGCTGTAAGCTCCGGCATCCAGTCTTCCTTCCTCTGCCAGCTGTTTAAAGAAGTCAAAGGCAGGATCAAGATCCTCTGTTCCGCCTCCCAGTGCATATGCGCAGGAAAGAACTGCCATCTGTGAAGAAGCACCACGCACTACATCACCGATTGTTACGGTACAATCACTGTCTGCCAGTGCCTGCCATGAGTCAATGGTTTCACTCACATTATCATTATTCTGCATACAGCTCATAGTTCCCAGATAAGTAATTACCCAATTTCCATCCGGATCTTTTGCCCAGTCCGGTACAGAATCCCATGTAGATGCTTTGTACGGCTGAACCACATCCATACCCACTGCAGTCGATCCAAATGCCTGTCCAACATCTCCAATATCTTTTGTTGGTGCATCTTTCTCTGTATCAAAAGTGGAAAGTTCTTCTGCTGAACTCATATCTGTATCCTCATGGTCGATTCCATAAGTATCTGTGATTGCTGCCCAGCTTCCTCTCCAGTTTGCCCAGTCATCCGGCATACCTACGGAATTGATTGCTCCTTCCTCTTTTGCCTTCTCTGTGATCTCTTCCAGTGATACTTCTCTCAAATCAACAATTTCTACTGTGTCTTTCGCTCCGCATCCGGTCAGCAGCATAGCTGCCGCACAAACACATGCAGCAATCTGTAACATACGCTTTTTCATAATAGTTTTCTCCTCTCAAAATCTTCATTTGACGTTATTTATAATATCATTGGGATTTTGAAGGAACTATCGCTGTTCGGTTAAACTTTTTTTAGAAAATGGTAAAAAAGAACCGGGAAATGTATAATAATTTTTACATTTCCCGGTTCTGGACAGGGGACAGACACCTGTCCCACGGATTAGCCATTGGGGACGGGATTTACTGGCTTTTTTGCTGTCTTGTGTGGACAATTTTCCCATCTCCAATGTTTTGTGAAATTAGAACTGATAATATTTCTCCACATGGTCCCTGAATTTTTCAAACAATAGAAGATATACATTGATAATCATATGAAATTTTTCTGCTGCAAAGCTGCCATCATAATCGTGAGCCAACTGATTTCGTACACGAAGCATTTGCAGCCACTGATCGTCATCGATAATTTTATTAGTAAAGGCCTGCTGCAATGTTTCTCTTGGTGATCCTATTGCAAAATCCAGAATTCCCATCCTTTTTATCAAAATATCTTTCATCACTTTCCAGGAAATATCAAAAGTAAGATTAAAATTTAATTCAGTCCCCTCCAACACGAAATCCGCATTCGGATCTGCATATCTGCTCTTTTCCAGATTTTTAAGGCTTTTACAAAAGGTATGATATCGATTAATATATTTGTTTTCCATATTTTTCTATATCCTCTATTAAATATTTATTTTTAATGCTATCATAATCAAATATATCAATTTTCCGAAGCGTATCTATATTTTCCAGATCCTCTTCTAACTGAAAAAAATTATCGCATCCATATACAACAAAATCTATATCACTAGTTGGTGTGGCTGTACCTGTGGCAAAGGATCCAAACAAATCCAATCGTTTCACACCATTCTTTTTACAAATGATTGCGACCTTCTCAATCAATTCCGAAATAGGCATTGTTTTCATAATATTTCCCAGCAACTCTCCCATAACTTACAAATAAAATATAGTTATTCCAGTCGATTTCATTCTATTTGACTACATGAATATGTTTTCATTTATAACTGCCCTCATTATACTTCATTCTTTCAGTGAAGTATAGCAAAAGTTTTGATTCAATATAAGAAGAAAGAGAGTTTGTACACCCTGTTGATTTTCTGATAAAATTATTCACAACAGAGATTCGTTTTATTCTGTATATGCCCAGCGCAGATTAAAAATGAGTCACGAAACCTGGACCTTTGGCTGAACTTAACTTATTATTTCACCTTCACATACACACCTTCATCCACCGGAAACTGTACATATGCCTGTTCAAGCATATCTTCCGGTATTGTATACCATACATGCACTTCCTTCGTTTCTCCTGCTCCCAGGCTCATATAGAAGAAGTGAGTGCTTCCCTCATATGCAGAAGAATCAAAGTAATAAGGCAATTCATATCCTATATCATAAGAATTGAATCCTCTGAAATTATCATCTTTTTCATAACCCTCTATCTGATCTGACAAACGATATGTTCCATCTGCCTGTTCCTGCATAGTATACCATAACAAAGCCATTGTCACATCATCATCTGGCTCCTGTGACTGATTTTCCACCTGTACAGTCACTTCCACATTTTTCATTGGAACGGTACCCAACTCTCTGTTCTGAAGCTCTTTTCCATTCCATTCTGTCACAATTCTGGTCAACGGTGCAAACGTTCCATCGTCCTGAATACATTTCATAACCTGATCATAATTGTCAGTATTTTCCTTATTCAACAATTGTGTATTCACCGTATCGGAAATTTTAATATCTGTCACTTTATAATTAATATCACCTATCAAAATGGATTCGTTCATCCCTTTGATGTTTTCTTTCGATATAGTTTCTTCCTCTGCAGTTTCCATTTCCTCAGCCTCGCTTAATCGATTATAGGAAAATGCCTGATATGTTCTGTCCGGATCAAGTTCAGGTGCTTCCCTGTAAGTCAGTCCTTCACATACTTTCATCAGCTCTTCCTTAGACAGAGAATCACATCCCATAACTTCGATCACATGTCCTTCTTCCTCATAAAACAGGAAAATATCCCACGGATACGTGTATCCTTTTCGTTCAATAATCACAGCTTTTGCATTTCCGATCTGCTGTTCCTCATACTGGCTTACATCCCCGATAGAATAATTCTGCAGATATCCTGCATCCAGAATACTGATTCCATTTGCACCATATTCACCATTTGGTGAGTACTTACATTCTTCCCACTGCTGATACCCTTCCGGCAGATACCCGGCAGTAATCTCAATTGGAGGAATATAATCATCCGGCTCATGATTCACCTCATAAGTCACTGTATTCTTTTCCTTATCTTCAGAAATAACAGCCTGAATTCCTTTCACCGCTGCATAGGTTGTTACAGAAAGTCCCACAACCAATGCCAAAGCCGCCGCTACACTTGTAAAAGAACGAATTTTATATTCCTTTTTCTGATTCTTTTCCATGGTATTCAAAAGTCTTTGTTTTTTTATCTCGTATTCATCAGAAAACACATGATTTTCTATACATGTATCATACTGTTTTTCTTCTTCCAACTGCCCCATTTTGGTCAACAGATAATCCATATTTTTTCTGCTCACAATCATATTCCTCCCATTCCATTTTCGTCTGAAGCTGTTTTCTTGCTCTCTCCATTCTCTTTGAAACATTATCACAACTGATATCCAGAATCTGGGCTGTCTCCTTTACTGAAAATCCATAATAACATCGAAGCTTTATCACTTCCCGGTACTCCTGCGATAACCCCTTTAAAAGTTTCTCAATCATTTCCCGGTTTTCAACCGCATCTATAGGAAATACTTTCATTTTTGAATCCGTAACCGCTGTATCCTCAGACACAAACCGTTCCACTTCTTTTGCATTTTTCCGATACTGGTCGATGGCTGTCGTCTTCAAAATCTGCATTACCAGCCTTTTTGTCTCCTGAGAATCTGCTTCTTTGATTCTGGAAAGATATCCGGTCAGCTTAAGAAAACTGTCATGAACTACATCCTCCGCCTGTTCCGACTGATGAAGAATCGCATATGCCGCCGCATACATCTTCTGTTCATACATTTCATACAGTGATTCCAATAAAGCTTTTTCGTCCCGTTTCTTTTTCCAGTGCATCCTGTCACCTCCCTGCTTTTGTGAGCGCTCTTATCTATTATAACGAAATAACAAATAGATTTCTGACAAAAAATAATAAAATCAAAGCGGTGAGAAATTTTTCTGTCACCGCTTTGATTTTATAAATACATACCTCTTATTTCTTGCGGCACCAGACTTCCGCCTGTTGCCCATACAATATGAACCGCATTCTTCATCTTATTTTTCAGTCCGTTTGTTTCCAGATATTTTTTTGCCTCCACATCATTACTTATACAGACTGGTCCCCGAAAACCTGCACATGCACTCGGTTCAAGGAAAATTTTTTCTGTTTCCATTAAATCTTTCAAATATTCTGACAGCCTGTAATCTTCCACTGTCATTTCTCCACTTAGCATCTTTTTCATAATACCGCCTACAAATGCAGACGGTCTTCCCACAGCCAATCCATCGGCCTGTGTTTTTCCGGTCAGGCCAATATCCTGAACACAAATCTCATTATTCAGCCCGATAGCCAATCCAAGCAGCATACAGGGTGCCATTATAGGTTATGAGACCTGTACCAAAACTGACTTCCATTTCTCAGAACATCCCACAGAAGGCTTTATTGGCTACCCAGCTTCTCTTAAAAAAAATTAAGGGTGAAGAAAGTAACTCACCGGAGTGTGTCACCATGGATGTGGAAATTGTAGAAAGGCAGTCTGTGATTTCCATGTTCTAAATTTTCCACTAGAAAAAGGGGCTGTCGGGAAATAGCAGTTTTGGCCCCTGATGTGTAAGAAGGAGACAGTCCGGCAGAAATTCAGACTTTTTCAAGGCACTGATTTTCTAC